>JAPLJU010000050.1 GCA_026388445.1 Deltaproteobacteria bacterium | reverse complement strand
CGGCAAGGACATCCTCGCCGCCTGCGGACAGCTCAGCAGCAAAGAACAGTGATGAGTGGATAGTTGTGAGTAGGACCAAACAGACCGGACAGACCGGATAGACCGGATAGACCGAACAGACCAGATAGACCAGGGTAATTCAAAACTCATAACTCAAAATTCATAATTGACGATGGCCCTGCGGGCCATAGGAGGAAGCGATGTCTTACAAATTTATTGAACTTCAGGTCAAAGATTATGTTGCCACGATAACTTTGGCGAAGACAGAGAGTCTCAACGCCCTCGACGTTCCTTTCTCGACGGAAATAGTGAAAGCCCTCCGGGAGGTGAACGCGCGCGACGATGTAAGGGTTGTCATCCTCTGCAGTCGGGCCAAGGCCTTTTGCGCCGGGCTTGATCTCAAGGCTTTTGCTTCATCGGGGATCGACGGCTCGCCAAAAGGAAGCCTCGAATTCCCCGAAAAGTTGAGGGCTCTCTTCGACAGCTGCGATCTCATCGAGGCCTGTATGAAGCCCGTGATAGCAGCCGTCCACGGGATGTGCATTGGCGGCGGGCTCGACATCATCTCCGCCTGCGACATTCGCCTGTGTTCGGAGGACGCCACTTTCTCCCTGCGGGAGGCGGCGGTAGGTCTCGTGGCGGACATGGGCGTGCTCCAGCGCCTGCCTCACGTCATCGGCCAGGGCTTCGCCCGAGAGATGGCCTTCACGGCCCGATTCTATAACGCGAAGGAGGCCGAGAAGATGGGGCTCGTGAACGCCGTCTATTCCAGCCGGGATGCCCTGATGGAAGGTGCGCGGGCCTTTGCTCTTCAGATCGCCGGGAATGCGCCTCTCGCCGTCCAGGCCACGAAGGAGGTCCTCAACGTCAGCAGGGATGCCTCTGTGCAGGACGGGATGAATCTCGCCAAGCACAAGAACATGGTCCTGTTTGCCTCGGAGGACATGAAAGAAGCCTTCCGGTCCTTCATGGAAAAAAGAAAACCCGATTTCCGTGGCAAATAAAAGAGAAAGAGCCATGATCCATCCGAAACTCGCTGACGCAATGAGCCGTCCTGACTTCTATCCCCACAGGCCGCTATCCGTCGAGGTCCTTCAAACGCACATCTCCTTCATCTTCATCGCGGGCGATTACGTTTTCAAGGTCAAGAAGGCCGTGGATTTCGGTTTCCTGGATTTCACCACCCTCGAGAAAAGAAAGTTTTACTGCGGGGAGGAGCTGCGATTGAACAGGAGGCTGGCGCCGGACTACTATCTCGAACTCGTCGAAATCAGCGAGACGACCAGTGGAAAGGTCGTCATGGGCCCGCGCGGGAAGATCATCGAGTACGCCGTAAAAATGAGAAGGCTTCCCGAGGACAGGATGCTCAAAAGACTTCTTTCGGAGAACAGGGTCATCCCTTCAGAGATGGAGAGCGTCGCTCGCAGGGTTTCCGACTTTCACCGACAGGCGGAAACGGGCGGCAGGATCGACGAAAATGGCGGATTGGCCGTCATCAGGAAGAACCAGGACGAAAATTTCGAGCAGACAGAAAAATATATCGGGATTACCATCCTCGAGGAAAAATACCGGTTTATTCAATCCTTCATCAATGATTTTATGGACAGGAATCGAGCCCTCTTTGAAAGGCGCGTAAAGGAGCACCGGATCCGGGACTGCCACGGGGACCTCCACATCGAGCATATCTGCCTGGCCGACGGCATCGTCATCTTTGACTGCATCGAATTCAACGAGCGATTCCGTTTCGCCGACGTGGCCGCGGAGGTTGCCTTCCTGGCCATGGACCTGGATTTCAATAGCTACCCGGAACACGCGAGGGCTTTCGTTGATGCTTATGTACGGCACTCCGGTGACACCGAACTTGCGAAGCTTCTCAATTTTTACAGGACCTACTACGCCTATGTCCGGGGCAAGGTCATCGGCTTCCGCCTCGACGACCAGGCAATCGAAGAAAAGGACAGGGAAGAAGCGAGGAAACTTGCCTCCCGCTACTTCGACCTGGCGTACACTTACGCGGCCCGCCCGGAAAGAAAGACACTCATCCTCACAGCGGGGCTCATGGGAACGGGAAAGAGCGTCCTTGCCTCCCATCTTGCCTCCCGGTTCGATGCCGACCTCATCCGGATGGACGTCGTGAGAAAGGAGATGCACCATATCGCGCCCGCGGAACACCGCTATGAAGACTTCGGAAAGGGTATCTACTCGGAAGAAGTATCGCGAAAGGCCTATGACAGGGCCCTCGAGGCGGCAGCATCCAAGCTCAGAGACGGGAAGTCGGTGATCATTGACGCGTCATTCAAGAGCAGGATGGAGCGGCGGAGGGCCGCTCAAATCGCGGCAGAGCTCCAGGTGGACTTCTTCATCCTGGAATGCACTTTGCCCGACACGCTGATCAAGAAGAGGCTGGAGGCACGAACGTCCAAGAAGGGTGAGGTTTCGGACGGCAGGACGGACATCCTGGATGCCCAGAAAAGGGATTTCGAGCCAATCGATGAGATCCCTGCCCGATCTCACATCGTGATTGAAACATCCCGGGAGCCCGAGCGCTGCACCCACCAGGTGATCGTCGAGATCAAGAAGCGTCAGAATATATAAAAAGCCGGTCAACACCCTCCAGGTACCGCCGGCTTTTTTAGAAAACACATACCGCGTTCTTACTGTTCCACAGGGGCTCGAATAATCCCTCCCACGTCTTCCTTCTCTGGCTCCTTTTTCTCCAATTTTTCCTTCTCCCAGAGTCTCTTCGACTCGGCATGGAAATAATTCACCTTGTAATCCAGGCCGAGGTTCGGGTAATTCTTAGTGATCCCCTCGAAGCGTCTCATGGCCGCGTAATACTTCTTGGTCTTGAAGTAGAAATGGCCCACATAAAATTCATGCTCGGCCTGCCGCTCTTTGCACTCTTTTAATCTTTTCTCAGCCAGGAAAGAAAACTTGCTGTTGGGAAAGCGGGTGATCAGCCGTTCAAAGGCTGCCCGGGCTTTCACCGTTTCCGTCTGGTCGCGGTCAATCGTCTCCATCTGGTTGTAATGGCACATCCCGACCTGGTACATGGCGTAGGGAACGCTCTGGTTAATCGGATGAAGCTCGATAAATTCGTTGTAGAACACCTGGGCGTCCACAAATTTTTCATCACTGAAGTAAGAGTCGGCAATGCCGAGTTCGGCCATGATGGCGAGCTGGCTTAAGGGGTATTCCTCCTTTACCCGCCTGAAGGCCTCGATGGCTTTGTCATAATCTTTCTTGTCGTAATATTCCTTACCCCGGCTGTACAGGCTGTCAGGGGTCTTGACACGCTCCTCCCCCTGTCCCCATACCTTATCCCACCAGGCGCAGCCCGAAGCCGTGAAAATCCACAATAAAATAAGAATAACGATAATAACCGACCTGGCCATCCTGTTATCCTTAAATTCAATCCTTTTTTTAAATTTCATGCCTTGCATGATGGTCTCCCGAGCGGTGGACGTACGGAATCTACATTATTATAATGCCTTGTTTACGAATTCCTTCAGGCGTTCTTTCGGCACAAGGCCGATTACTTTGTCGACCACCTTGCCGCCCTTAAACAGGATGAGCGTGGGGATGCTCATGACCCCCAGATCTGTGGCGACCTTCCGGCTTTCGTCCACATTGAGTTTCGCAACCTTGACCTTGTCCTTGTACTCCGCCGCCAGTTCCTCGATGATGGGGGCGATCTTCTGGCAGGGTCCGCACCAGGGTGCCCAGAAATCGACGAGGGCTGGCTTTTCGGATTTCAAAATCTCCTGTTCAAAGTCGCTGTCAGTGACATGAATTAAATCTTCGCTCATCTGATGACCTCCATGACAATGGTCGTTACTCGACAAATAAAGGGCACATTCCCTTAGTAGACCACCATGAAGTGCCCTCTTTTTTCGCTTTATATGCCATCAGAAACCTGTCCTGTCAAATTCATTTTGACCATAACCCTCCTTTGGCATCGGGAGTAGCAGTCATCAAAAGTAAGGGAACAAAGTGTTTTGACAGGGGTTTCTTTATCTGGTAAAAGGGTAGCCCACCGCTGTCGAGACAGCCAAAGCGGCAAACAGAGGATTTTCGATCATACTGAAGGGAAAGGGAAATCTGTGAAATCGATCGGGGTTATTGCTGGAATGGTTCTGACAGGAAGGCATGCCTTCGGCAACCTCAAGGAGAAAAAGATTCGTACCGAGTTCGGACAGGCAACGGTCCTCATCTCGCCGAGGGTCGCCTTTGTTCCCCGTCACGGGAGAGACCCCAGGAAATATATCCTCCCTCACATGATCAACCATCAGGCGAACCTCAGCGCTCTGAAAGGCCTGGGGATCGAAGAGGTCGTGGGCGTCAATTCAACGGGTTCCCTCCGGAGAAATCTCCCGCCGGGCTCGATTGTTATTCCCGACGACTTCATTTATCTCTCGGGCCCACTGACCGTTTTTAAGGACCGGGCCGAGCACGTGACCCCCGGGCTCTCCGAGCCCTTGAGGCAAAAGCTGATCAAGGCGTCCAGGGCCTGCGGGATCGACTGCATCCCCACAGGAGTTTACTGGCAGACCGCCGGTCCCAGGCTGGAGACAAAGGCGGAAATCAGGATGATGGCGAAATTCGCTGACCTCGTGGGAATGACGATGGCGGGCGAGGCCATCATCGCGCAGGAGCTTGGGCTTTCCTACGCCGCGATTTGCTCCGTGGACAATTACTGCCACGGCATCGTCAGGAAGCCTCTGACCATGGATGAGATCATCGATGGCGCCCGGAAAAACGTGGACCGGATGATCAGAATCGTCCACCAATACCTCGAAAGGAGCCGGAAATGAAATTTTCAAAAAGAGGAGATAAAGGGGAAACAAGCCTGCTGGGCGGACAGCGGGTTCCGAAATACGATCCGAGGCCCGAAACCTACGGCGTCCTCGATGAAGCAAGCTCCGTCATGGGTGTTGCAAAGGCCATGACAAGAAGTCAAAAGATCAAGGATATCCTCTTTGCCGTTCAGAAAGACCTTCTGATGATGGGCGCCGAGCTTTCAGCTCTTCCCGCGGATGTTAAAAAACTCTCAAAAAGAATTGACGAGGCGGACGTTCAGCGCATCGAGGATCTCATCGACGATCTTCAGAAAGAGGTCAAACTGAAAAACGAATTCATTTACCCCGGCGAAACGATGGTGTCCGCCCAGATCGATGTTGCCAGGACCATTATCCGGCGGGCAGAGCGGAACGCGGCAAGGATGAAAGACGACGGCCTGGTGAAAAACCCCGAGATTCACAAATACCTCAACCGCCTGGCGGACATGCTCTTCACACTGGCGAGATACGAAGAGATCAAGGGATAGTTTGGTCCATTTGGTCTATCCGGTCTATCTAGTCTATCCAGTCATTTCGATTTGGGACCAAATAGACCAAATAGACTAAATAGACGAAACAGACTAAAATGCGCCCAGCTGACACTGTGATATTTTGATGCCGAGTTTCTCGCAGGCAGCGGAAACCCGGATCTTTGCCATTTTGAATTCTTTCGCTATTTTCCATGAGGCCTCGCAGGGAAGCCTTCCTTCTATCATTGCCCCTCATATCGCCCCCTCCAGCGCGTCCGACACCGTTTCCGCTTTCTGGATGATCCTGCTGATCGGAGTGTATCCGAAAAGACCCAGCTGGCATTTCCTTATCGGGACCTCCAGCCGGTCCATGGTAAAGCCTATCTCTGCGGGTGAGACATTCACCGCCTCGGCAACGTTGAACACAATCGCGCAGGTCATCTCGCCTTTCTGCGTTCTCTTTTTCACGGCCTCGGCAACCTTCTGATCAACCTTCCGGTCAGAGGGATATTTATCCTTATAATGTCCTTTGTCCTTACGCATATGAGCCTCTCTCAGTCTTTCTAAGTCTTTCTAGGTCTGTCTAGGTCTTTCTAAGTCAATGGCCCTGTGGGCCATACTCCTGAGCCCTCCGGGCTCAGTACTTCACATAATGGAACGGTTCTACGGCCCCGAGCGACTCGTCATCGAGGGTCTTGAACTTGGCCTTCTTGATGAGCTGCTGGGCTTTTTCCATCTGATCAACATCAACGACGAAGATGGCCGTTTTCCAGCTCTCCAGAACAAAACCGTAGGCGTTGTTGATATTGACATTTTCCTTGGCCAGAAGCTGTGTCAGCTTGTCAAGCCCGCCGGGCTTGTCTTCGATGACAACGGCAATGACCTCCTTCATGGTGACCATGAGCCCATCGGCCGTGAGCGCCTTCTGGGCCCGCTTGGCGTCATCCACGATCAGGTTGATGACGCCATAGCTATGCGACGTGGCGATGGTGGTGGCCCGGATGTTGATTTTTTCTTTTGACAGAACACGCGTAATCCGGGCCAGCTGCCCCGGCTTGTTCTCCGCAAAAACCGATAGCTGATGCACCGTCATATTGCTCTCCTTTTAATAGGCCAAATCTCATGGTAAAGGGTGTCGGGCTTGCAGCCCGATCTCACCACTATTCACTAGTCACTAATCACTATCTTTTATGCTCACCACTCACCACTGACCACTTATCAATGTCTTTATTACACCCTGCCAACGAGGCTGTTCAAAAGCGACCAGAAACAAGGCCCCCGAAATCCTGAGGACTGAGGCGTACTGTGATGCGTACGCCGCAGGGACGAAGGATGAGGGAAACGCAGTAGATGGTTGTTTTTCAACAGCCTCTATTCCTTGCGGTTATCTATGACCCTCACCGCCTTCCCTTCCGTCTTCGGCAGACTTCCGGGTGCCACAAGATCGACCTTCGGGGTAATAAGGATATCGCTCTTGAGGGCTTCGACGATTCTTTTCTGCAGGGCCTCGAGGTGGAAGAGATCGCCGTCGAAGAATTCCTTTTGAACCTCCGCCTTGACGATCATTACGTCGTTGAACCCTTCCCTCTCAAGGATGATGACATAATCCGTCCCCACACCCGGAATCTCCATGAGCTTCTTCTCGACCTGAATGGGAAAGATGTTGACGCCCTTGATGATAAGCATATCATCTGTCCTTCCCTTGATCCTGTCAATACGGCGATGGGTCCGGCCGCATTCGCAGGCCCCCGGGACAATCCGCGTGAGGTCCTTAGTCCGGTATCTCAGGATGGGCATCCCCTCACGTAGAAGGGTTGTCATGACCAGCTCCCCCTCCTCACCGTCCGGCAATGGTTCGAGGGTGTCGGGGTTGATAATCTCCACGATGAAATTGTCTTCCCAGATGTGAAGGCCTGTCTGGCAGGGACACTCGAAGGCCACCCCGGGGCCGTTCATTTCAGAGAGGCCATAGGAGTTGTAGGCCTTGATCCCGTAGAATTCCTCGATCCGCTTCCTCGTTTTCTCCGAGTGGGGCTCCGCCCCGACAAAGGCGATTTTCAGTTTCGTATCCTTCTTCGGATCAAGACCCACCTCCTCGAAGACCGTGTAGAGATGGAGGGCGTAGCTGGGAATGATATGAATCACCGTGGTTTCGAAGTCGCGCATGAGCTGGATCTGGCG
Organism: Deltaproteobacteria bacterium; assembly: GCA_026388445.1. GTDB lineage: Bacteria > Desulfobacterota > Syntrophia > Syntrophales > UBA2192 > JAPLJU01. The sequence goes on along the minus strand of JAPLJU010000050.1, from coordinate 9,062 downwards.
CTTGCTGTTTCCCGCCCCCGCGGGGATCACCAGGGCCCCGATTTTTTCGGCCCCGTAATGGAAGCCGAGCCCCCCCGTGAAGAGACCATAGGTCATCATGTTCTGGAAGACATCGCCCTTGCGCACGCCCGCCATGTACATGCAGCGGGCCACGAGGTTGGTCCATTCGCTGACGTCGTTTGCCGTGTGGAAGATGACCGTCGCCCTCCCCGTGGTGCCGGTGGAGGAGTGCATCCGGACGAGTTCGTCCTTCGAAACAGCCAGGAACCCATAAGGCCAACTCGCACGAAGATCCTCCTTCGTCGTGAGGGGAATGTGTCTCACATCGTGAAGCGCGTTGAACTTCGCCGGGTCAAATCCCTTTTCCTTGAAAACACTGCCATAGTGCGCGGATTTCGCGGCCCTCTGGAGCGTGCTTTTCAGCCGTTCCAGCTGCACGGCCTCGAGCTTCTCCCTCGGCAGGGTTTCGATATCTTTTTCCCAGTACATGCAATACCCCCTTCTCACCTTTTGTGAAATTCTTACAATCGGGACGTGAATTTATCAAGTCAAATCTCTAGAAGGATGAAATTTCGGACTTGCAAAGAACAGATGTTCGCGGATATAAATTCCGAACAATTTTGAATTGTGAGTTTTGAGTGTTGCACTTGCTTATTGAACTCGGGATATCAAAAATACTCACACCCATAAATTCAAAACTCAAAATTCAACATTCCATCACTCCATTATTCCATATCGACCACCGGGAGGCATAACATGCAGAATTTCGTCTTTGAAAATCCCACCAGGATCATCTTCGGGAAAGGTAGTATCGCAAGAATCGGCCAGGAACTGAAGCGCTTCGGGAGCAAGGCCCTCATGGTCTACGGCTCCGGGAGCATCAAAAAAAACGGTGTCTACGACCAGGTGGTGGCCTCACTGAAGGAGGCCCAGGTTCCTTATGTTGAATTCGCGGGAGTCCGCTCCAACCCCTTTCTTTCCAAGGTCCTGGAGGGGATTGAGATCGCCAAAAAGGAGCAGGTAGATGTGATACTCGCCGTCGGCGGCGGGAGTGTCATTGACACGGCGAAGACCATAGCCTGCGGGGTGAAAGCCGACCACGACATCTGGGATTTCTTCACCTACAAGAAACCCATCCGGGGCGCCCTGCCGATCCTGACGATCCTCACGATCTCGGCGAGCGCTTCAGAAATGAACCCGGCGGCCGTCATGACGAAGGAAGAAACCTGCCAGAAATTCAGCATCCGCTCACCCTTTATCCAGCCGAAAGTCTCCATCATGGACCCTTCGGTGCTTTCCACACTGAGCGATGCCTACACGGCATACAGCGCCGCCGATGCCGTCACTCACATGCTCGAGGGATATTTCAACAACACGGAACCCGCGGGCGTCCTCCAGGACCGCTTTGTGGAGAGCCTGATGCGGACCCTCATGGAAACAACGGAGGTCTGCCTCAAGGATCCAGCGGATTACAACGCCCGGGCGAATTTCATGTGGGCCGCCACACTAGGCTTCAATGGACTCACGACGGCGGGCATGGGGATCGTGGGGTACCCGGCTCACATGATCGAGCATTCTTTGAGCGCCCTCTATGATGTACCGCACGGGGCGGGGCTGTCCATCGTCCTCCCTGCCTGGATGACCTGGGCGAGCCGAAAGAACCCGGCCAAGTTTGCCAGGCTGGCAAGGGAGGTCTTCGGTGTGAAGATCAAGGATGATATGAAAGCAGCGGCTCGCGGGATCTCGAAATTGAGGGCGTGGTTTATCTCCATCAAGACACCGGTGAGACTCAGGGAAGCCAGTATCCCGAGAAAGGACATCGGCAAGATCGCGGAGAATGCGGTGATGCTCGCCGAAACGTGGAAACTTTCGGGCTACACGAAGGAGGTCATCACCGACATCCTGAAGCTGTGCAGATAGATATTCTGACTTCTCCCATGCTTTGAGCAGAGGACTCAAAAAAGGGGGCAGAACATTCAGGCTGTTTAAAAATGTTCGGATGCGAGGCCCCCGAAATCCTGAGGAGTTAGGCGTACTATTAGTGTACGCCGCAGGGACGACGGATGAGGGAAACAAAGCAGACGGATGTTTTTAAACAGCCTGTGACGGGAATCATTCTGTCCGGCGGGAAAAGCAACCGTCTCGGGGGCCTTAACAAGGCCTTCATCGAAATCCGTGGGGAGCGGCTTATAGAAAAGACTCTCCGGCTCTACCGGGAGCTCTTTGAAGAGATCCTCATCGTAACCAACTCCCCCCTCGATTACCTCGAGTTCGACGTGAAGATCGTGACCGACATCATCCCCGGCAAGGCATCCCTCGGGGGAATATACACCGGCCTTTTCTTCGCAAACTCCGAATATGCCTTTGTCACGGCGTGTGACATGCCTTTTCTGAACGCCCAATTCATCCGATCCATGATGGAGAAAACGGGGCAGCATGACATTATTATCCCCCGCTCCGCCGATGGCCTCCAACCCCTCCATGCCATATATTCACGGAAGCTCCTGAAACCTATCCGTAGGCTCATTGACGCCGATCATCTCAAAATTACAGAGCTTTTCAAAAAATCGAAGGTCCTGGAGATTCCGCGGGAAGAAATCCTTTCCTTCGATCCCGAAGAGCGCCTTTTCATGAATATCAACACCCCGGAAGACCTTGAAAAACTCGCCGACAAGTGATCCCGGGAGAAAAAAAGGGGACAGGCTACTTTTTTTGACTGGTCACCTTTCTTGGCCGACCTCTTGGCCTGATCGTCGATTCGAGTCCCAGTTTCATACTTATCGTCGACTGCCACTGTGATGAACCAAACGGCGCCTTTCGAATGACACTTTCCCGTACCTTTTCCAAATCCTTTTCTGACCATGGCTCATCGACATACGCCGTCCAACGCTCGGGTAAAACCAGGGGGATTTCATCTGTGAGGATACGCGGCGTATCACCTGTGCTCTCGCGGTGGGAGGACCATTTCCAATCCCTTGCTGACAATGTCAGTCCGGCCCTGACGGGATTTCCCTCCACATATCTCATAACCACAAGCAGATGATTATCACCTTGAATGGGAAAACGCTTGAACCGTCCTTGCCACACATGACCGCTACTTTCATAATGACTATGATAACGGCGCACATGGCTTGTCATCAGCCACTGCATCCATGCACTCAATGCCTTCTCCTCATCAGGGGATAGGACGAAGTGAAAGTGATTGGGCATCAGGCAGTAGGCGATAAGCTTCACGGGGTAGCGTTCTTTGGCTTTCAGTACCAAATCAAGAAACGCGCTATAGTCGTAGGCCTTACGAAAGACCGCCTTTTGATCATTGCCGCGGTTGATGACGTGATAGCAAAAACCCTTGGTCAATCCTCTCGGTATTCTCGGCATTTCAAACTCTCCCCAAAAAGTAGCCTGTCCCCTTTTTCCCTAGGCATTTAGCGTCCACTCCGAAAAAGTAGCCTGTCCCCTTTTTATGAGGGTCATGCCGTGCTTTTTTGCGAGACGGAAAGGGCGGAGCATGTAGTAAAGGGGGAGGAATGAGCGGGGCATGTGGAGGGGCCTCCACTCGACGAGGAGACCTGTGATGATCATGCGGAAGAGGTATTCGATCCGGTCCCGCGCGCGTTCACGGATCCGGAAGTAGAAGGCGTACTTTTTATAAAAATCCAGGGGGCTTTCATCCAGACCGAAGAGCCTGTCTTTTATCCACCGGGTGAGCCGTCCGATCATCGGATCGGCCTTGACCATCCTTTCGACATCATCCGGCAAGACCGTCCCGAAGAGGTCACGGGCCAGCCACAGACCGACCAGCAGCATCCGGCGTCCCCCGGTCCGATCCGCAAGCTTCGTGAGCCTTTCCCAGTTCAACTCCGGGTGCCTGCGGATGAGCTCCACGGCGTCGCAGACCCAGATCAGCCTTCCCCAGAAATCCTTGGCACCGTGAACGCAGAGGATCAAAAGAAGCTCCTCCGGGGGCAGGGCATTGAAGCGTATGTCCTTCGTGACGGACTTTTGCCTGTGTCTCCAGATGTCAAGATCATCTAGGGAGAAACAGAAGCTCCAGGGGACGATCTCCCACTGAAGCTCCAGATAGACCTTACCGTCGTTGCGAACCAGCCCAAGCTCATTGTAGGCCTGCTTGAAGGCCAGGGCCTGCGCACCTTCAAATTCCATGTCTGCCTGGTACCCCATGCCGGCGATCAGATCCCTGCTCTTCAGGATATCGCGCCTTCGCACCAGGATGTCCAGATCGACGAATTGCCTGAACGCGATATCGCCGTAAAGCTGGGCGGCCAGTGCGGGCCCCTTGTAGGGGATGGAGGGAATGCCACCGCTCTCCAGGCGGTTTACAATTTTTTGAAGCTCCGAGGTGAGGACGAGATTTCGGACCGTGTTGGCCTGATAAGCTGATCGGAACCGCGACAGGATCTCTTCGGGAACAAGATGGGAATAATCCTTCCGGAAGGCCCGGTAAAGAAGGGGCATGACGCCGTGACTCGCGGCCGCACCGAGGAGAAAAGACCAGTCGACTCCCTTCTCGAGCAGGGCAGCGATTTCATGCTTCGCCTGACCGTTGCAATCAGCCTTGATGCCGAGAAGAAGCAACCTGTATTCGGGCCGTATGTTGATGTTTTTCTCCGTGATAAGCGCTCAGAACCCCTTCAGCAGGGGGTAAACTTTTCTTTCGTAGATCCGACGGAAGACATGAACGGGGTGAACCGCGGCGGCGGCCGCCAGCATAAAAGACATCCCGATGAAGTCTCCCTCCGCGTAGTAAAGGGCCGCTTTCTGATAGAGGGCCTCCCCCGTGTATTTTCGCCGGGCACCTGCCTTTTCATGCCAGGGGCGTCTTTCCTGTTCCTCCATGAAATCGGCAAGTGATGGCTCATCCCCGCCTTGCCTTCTTCTCCGCATGCGCTCGAGGGCCCAGGCGTCGTAAAGCTCCTGCTCCTTTTTCTTCTCAACGGATACGGATCGCCCATGGATCCTGTAGAGGACAAGGGGCTCGGGAACGGTGAGAAGGAGATGCCCCCTTTCCGCCAGGCGGTTCCAGAGGTCCATGTCCTCAACCTGAAGGAACTCGCTTCGGTATCCGCCGGCATCGAGAACGGTCCTCCGGTGCATCATCACGGAAGAGTGAATGAAGCGGATGGGCACGCCGTTTTCGGCATGTTTCCGGAATCCCCCCGCATCGACGAAGGGCCCGGTGGTACCGATGAATCCAAGGCGCTTGCCCTCCTCGTTGATGAAATAACCGAAGGTCCCGATCACCCGGCCCTCCGGGTGTTCCGCCAGGTATTGAAGCTGCCTTTCGATCTTTGTCGGAAGAAAAACGTCGTCGGCGTCGAGCCTGGCAACCCAGTCGTAGCGAGCCTCTTCCAGGCACCGGTTGGCTGCCTCGCAGCGGCCCCGGTTTTCCTGCGTGACGAACCTCACCCGCCGGTCCAGCCGGGCATAGCGCTTCATGATCCCCTGGCTTCCGTCGGTGGAGCCATCATCCACCAGGAGGATTTCAAAGTCCTGGTGGCTTTGACCGAGGACACTTTCGATCGCCTCGGGGAGGAATCGATCACCGTTGTGCACGGGTATGACCACCGAAATTTTCATGCCGGGTCATCCGCCTTTACCTGCAAAAACCGCCTGGTCACAGCGCCGCCCCCGTCTTCATCTGCTGGTAAGCCACCAGGGAATAGTAGTACTCGTTTTCCTTCAGCAGGGCCTCATGGGTGCCGATGGCCTCGAGGCGGTTCTCATTCAGAAGGAGGATCCGGTCTGCATCCTGGATCGTGCAGAGGCGGTGGGCGACGACGAAAAGGGTCTTGTTTCTCACAAGCGTCGGTAGTGCACGGAATACGGACTGCTCCGTCAGGCTGTCCAGGGCCGATGTCGGCTCATCGAGGATCAGGATATCGGGATCCCTGACCAGGGCCCGGGCGATGGAAAGCCTCTGCTTTTGACCTTCCGAAAGATTTACGCCACGCTCTCCTATCTGGCTTTCATACCCCGCCGGGAGACTTACGATGAAATCGTGTATGCCTGCCACTTTCGCGGCGCGGACGACTTCTTCCTCACGCCCATCAAGGTTCCCATACCGGAGGTTTTCCATGACCGTGCCGGTAAGAAGGAGGGTACTTTGCGAAACGTAGCCGATCCTTTCACGAAGGGATCGCACCTCATAATCCGATGCCGGTCTTCCATTGAAGAGAATCTCGCCCGCCGTAGGCTTGTAGAATCGGAGCAGGAGGCTCAAAAGCGTCGTCTTTCCCACGCCGCTTGGCCCCACGATGGCGACCCGCTCCCCGGGACGCACCCTGAAGGAAACATCCTGCAGAACGGGATCGGCTCCGTTATATGAAAAGCTCACATCTCTGAATTCGACATCGCCCGAAAGCCGCTCGACCTTCAGGCCCCTGCCGCCCTCATCCTCGGGAACAATGTCGAAAAGGGCGGACACCCGCTCGAGTGACACCCGCGCGCTTTGCAGTTCGAGATTGACAGAGGCCAGAGACTGGGCCGGGCCGAAGACATATCCAAGGTAGGCCTGGAAGGCGAAGAGGGACCCGAGGGTCCATTGGTCGGTGATGACCCAGTATGCACCGAGGGCGAAGACCACAAAGCGGGCAATGTCGGGCATGAAGGAAATGGCTGTGCCGACGACGGCTCCGACGGCTGACTGCTCCATGGATAGGTGATAGACTTTCCGCAATTCGGCCATGACGCGCCTCGCCGTCCTTTTCTCCGAAGAGAAGGCCTTGATCAGGGATACCGACGAGAGGGCCTCCTCCAGGCGGCTCCATACTTTGGCGTGTATTTCACTGCTCTCGTGGCTCAGGGCGTTGATACGCTCCGAGAAAAAACGGATGGAAAGAGGCAAGAAAGGAATCACAATGAGAACCGCGAGGGCAAGCTTCCATTCCAGGTATAATAAAAGGATGACACCGCCCGCGAAGCGGATGACATTTTCGATGATGTGAATGATGTTACTCGAGAAAAACCAGGTGAGCCCGTGGACATCCGATGACAGTCGCGACATGAGATAGCCGGTTTGATTTTTATCAAAAAAGGACTTGGGGAATCGCAGCGTTCGTTCGAGGAGTTCCCCCTGGATGTCGAGGATGACCTCCTGCTCGTATTGGGAGATATAATATTGCTGCATGATACCGGCGATCCTTCCCAGGAGCGCGATCGCGACGAGGAGGAGAAGGATGCCCACGAGAAGCTCCAGCCGGTGGCCGAGGATGACATCATCAATAAGATAACGCGAGATTAAGGGCTGGGGAAAGGCGAGGAGCGAATTGAAGAGAATCAGTAAACCACCGACGATTCCCTTCCTCCAGTGGCGCTTCACAAAGGGGAGAAGATTTCCCAGATTGGCCCTGAGGCTCCCGTTCCCTTTCTCGCCGGCAAGGGGGTCCGGCGGACGTTTCCGCGAAAGCCCCTGTTTGAGATATGTGATCCAACCTTTCATCGTTTCTGACTTTCGTTAAAGTAAATAAATCTTGTGCAGAAAATACTGCGGCGTACCGGTTTGCGAAAAGACCGCCGTCTCCACCCTGAATTTCTTTTTTCCTGTCAGTATCCGGGGATCGACCGTCCAGAAATAGCAGGCCTTGACCTTCCTTTCCCTGAGGATGGAAAGAATGGACAGGAGTCCCTCTTCTTCACTCCGGACGGCTTTGGCGCCGCACCCGTCGGCAGAACCGGATAAGACCATATAGACCCGATCGAAGAAGAGGGGGCCCGCGTGATACATCGATGATGCCTTCTGGAAGATGACGACATCGCGATCGGAGGTGTGCTGTTTCAGAAACTCGATCCTTGCGGCGTTGTAGTTTTTATAAACCCGCAGATCGTTACTGATGTTCAGAACCAGGTGGACCGCGGAATAGAGGACAAGGGCGAGAAAAATTCCCCGCACGGCCCTGGACGAAAAGATTCTCCCCTGTTCCGAGGCCAGGAAGACAAAGACGAGGGGAACCAGCGGCAGGGCAAACTTATAATCCGGCCGGACATGGGAGAAAATAAGGGCGGTAAGACACATGTACACGATGATCGAACCCATGAGAATGGTCCCGACGGTACTTCCCTTTTCCCTTGCCTCCTCCAGCTTCTCAGAAAACCCGATAAAGACGAGGAGTACTGCAGGAAATACGAAAATGAGATACTGGACCGGGGAATCACCGTAGAATACGAGGATAAAACTGACCAGGAGAACAGGGATAAAGGCGTATATATTCTTTCTTCCGGCCGCACTCACCGGGTCCCGCTTGCACAGAAAGAGGAGCGTCACAAAACCCGCAACGGCACACGCGGTGACGGCCAATTTTTTCATAGGCGTGGCGGCTACGAGTTCGCGGTAGGGAAACTCAAGACCGAGGATGTCCCCGTAGGTAACATAGTTGAAGATCAGAAAACCAAGATACGGAACTAGAACGCCAAGGGCAAGTGCTCCGGCTTCCCGGGGCTTCTCATTCATGGACATGACAAAAGCGGCGCACGCCCCGTAGGACAGAACAAGAAGAACCGCTTCCGGGCGAAAAAACGGTGTAAGACCGATGGAGATGGCACTGAGAAAGAGAAAGACCCGCGAGGGATGGCCATGAAAATAGAGCACCATAAAATAAAGCCCCAGGAGAATAAGAAATATCGCGGGGATGAATTCCCAGAAGGTGAAGGCGTAGAAAAGAAGCGGCGAGCCGAGGAGAAAACCGAGAAACAACATCCAGTAAATCCTCTCCTCGCGGACGAGCAGCCTCAGAATCATGCTCAGCACGACGAGGGACAGGAAAAACGTGAGGAGCGGCAGAAAGTGGGTCACCCTGTCGCCGAAAAGAGGATAAAAAAGGCTCGAAAGGTAAGGAAAGAGCGGTTGAAGGATACAGTAAACCTTGCCCTCTCTCTGGATCAAATATTCCTGGTTGCCTGTAATGTGCCCGGGAACGAGACCCAGGCTCTCCCCGGGATAGGAGATCGAAAGCGTCCGGTTCAGGTAAAAGTTCTTCATCTGCACATAGCCCAGGCCTTCCTCGTCGGAGTAGAGGCTCAAAGGGGGCAGGTAGACGAAAAGGGCC
>JAPLJU010000018.1 GCA_026388445.1 Deltaproteobacteria bacterium | reverse complement strand
GCCTGTGCCCCTGACGGCCACAGCGCGGCATTCGTCGGCGATGCGGCTGGCCCCGGGGACTCCCAGCCGTGTGCGTACGTCGCGAACCTGTCCACGGCCGCGCTGCCGACGTCGCCGGCCGGCCTCATCTCCGGCACCTCGGCCTTCTGGGTCATGGACTCCGTCAGTCCGACAGGATATCCGTCGTAGGTGAGGGCGCGAATACCTGCAAGCTCGCCCTCCGAGTGCTGATCGAGCACAAAGATCTGCCCGGAGGACTCCGGATGATCAGGGTCGCGGGGCTTTTCGCCGTCCATCTTGATGAAGCGTGAGGTGCCCTCCACGAGTCCGTAGAGCTCCGAGGCGAAGAGGTACTGGTCCTCGCGCAAACCCACGAAGATCGCCTGGCCGCTTCCCTTAAGGGCGAGGTAGATCTTCCCCGGCTCCACGTTGCTCGCAAGCGCGATGGCGTGGGAGCCCTCGAAATCGTTCACGGCCAGCCGGAAGGCCTCCTCCAGGGTCTTCCCTGCAACGAGGTAACGCTCGACCTGCAAGGGGATGATTTTCGTATCCGAGGTGATCTCCGGGGCAATCTCGTAGTGGCAGGTCGACTCAAGAAGCGAGCGGAGTATCTGATAGTTGTCGATGTCGCCGTTGAGGACGACGCTGACCGTCCATAGGCCCGGGCCGTAGGCGGGGTAGAACTTCATCCCGGGGACCGTCTCGGCGGCGAGCTTCTCCGCGATGGTTGCGGGGATCGAACAAAGGCCCGCAGGCGGGATCTGCCCTTCGGGTCCCGGCGTGCGGAGGGTGTAGCTGTTGATGGGGTGGCAATTTTCCTCGGTGATGGAGCCCACGGAAGCCCAGCGGGTGTGGGCGAAGGTTGTTTCGGAAACCGTGGATTCGCAGGCGAAGGCGTGCAGGATTTGGTCCGCGCAAACGGCTTCGCGGAGCTTGCGGACGTTATCGCCGAGCTTGCCGACGATGGAGGCCGTCTTGTAAACGAAGGAAAGGTGGACCCCTCCGTCGGGGTGGCGATGATCGGTCACGTGGATGGACCCGTTCAGCAGATCGCCGCCCTTCGTTCTTTCGACGAACTTGCTGTAAAGATTTTTTTCGCGCAGTCCCGCGAGTGCCCTGTCAAGGTCCTCTTTTTTCTGCAGGGTGAAGAAAATCTGGATCCCTGCCGAGTCTCTCCCCCTCACCTCCAACCGGTCGAGGCTGTTGAGGAGGTAATTGATCTTCCGGTACTTCTCGAAGGCAGCGGGGCTGACCTCTTCGCGCCGGTTACGGCCGGAGAGCTTCTCGATCTTTTCCAGGTTGGAGAGAATGTCCTTCTCGAGGCTCCACACGATGTCCTTCAGGAGGGTCAACCGGCTGTTGATGACCTCCATGTCTTCGGTGGAGAAGGCGTTTGCCTGCTCTTCGACCCTGCCTTCTTCCCGCTGGAGAAGCTCCGCCATCTGCCGGGCGAGGTCAAAGAACTTCGCCGTTTTTGCGGTCGACGCGAAGAGCTGTCGATAAGGGACGTGCTGCTTGAGGATGAAGGTGATCCGCTCGAGCGCCCGCAGGTCTTTCGGTCCGCCCAGGTAGCGGGATGTTTTGATCTGCCGGGAAAGAACATGGTCCAGGGTTCTTTCTCGAACCCGTGAGAAGATCTTCGACATCTGGTTTGCCAGATCGGGGGTTTTCGTCTCGCCCCTTTTTTTGATCGTGAGGTGGCGCGTACCGGTTGCTTCTCGACGGAAAGGGGATGCGGCATGAGGACCCCTTTTTCCATAAGTTTTTTGATCTTTACCGGTCGTTCAGTGGCCATAAGTCTTTCTGGTCTGATGGAATTTCGACCCGCGGGATTCCGCTCTAAACATCAAATGATTTCCGGGTCTTGCTGGGGAGGTCTATCTTGGGGTTTATTTTACAATTTCTATGCCTTTTTGGGGATCATGTCGAGAAAATATTGGTGGATTCTTGTATCCTCCGTGAGTTCCGGGTGGAAGCTGCAGATCAGGATGTTTTTTTGCCTCGCCAGCACGGTCTTGCCTTCATAACGGGCGAGCGATTTCACCCCCGCACCCGCCTTGCGGATCTGGGGCGCCCGGATGAAGACGGCGCGGTATGGCTTCGTCCCGGCAAAATCAAGGGTCACGTCCGCTTCGCGGCTGTCCACCTGCCGTCCGTAGGCGTTTCGCTTCACGTCGACGTCGATCAAATTCAGCTGCCCACTCTTGTGGTCGTCGATTTTCCCCGCGAGCACGATGAGGCCGGCGCAGGTTCCGAAAACCGGTGAACCCTTCCGGGCGAACTTTTTTACTTCTTCCGGAAACCCGTACGCCCGCATCATCTTGTTGATCGTCGTGCTCTCGCCACCCGGGATGATGAGCCCGTCGAGGCCTTTGAGTTCCGCGGGAAGCCTCACCTCCACGGCCTCGGCCCCCAATTTTTTCAGGATCCGGATGTGTTCTCTGAAGTCGCCCTGAAGGGCCAGAACCCCGATTTTCATATCCCGATGATCACCTGCGAGTCTCTCGCCCCGGTTTCCTGCGGTGCCTACTTCTTTTTCTTCTTGTCGTTCGTGATCCCGAGCTGGGTCATCTTCTTTTGAAAGGTGTTCCTGTTGATGCCGAGGAAGGACGCCGCCGTTGTCTTGACCTGATTGGAGCGCCGCAGGGCAATCTTGATCAGCCCCCTTTCCACGATATTCAGGATGTCCTCGTAGAGGCGACTCTTGTTATCGTCTCCCGAGCGCAAGACGACGACGAGCTCCTCGAGTTTCTTTTCAAGAACCTCCTCGATCCCAGGCAGCAGGCGGGAGGACGCTTTCTTGGAGTCACCGGCTCGCATAAAAGATGAAGCCCTTTCTTGGATTTGGGGCGGATGCCCGGTCTTTCAAAATCAGTTCATGAATAGTTTAAAAAAGATGATAACGCAAAAGAATGCGGCGGCGGCCCAGGCCGAGAATATGTTGGTCCTGTTCTCCACCGGATTTTCGAGCAGATTTAAAACCTCTTTTTCTATCCTGTCCTTTTCGACGTGATCAACAATGGTTCTCAGGAGCCCGTAAAAGTTTTCGTAGGAATTCGAAAGGATGTGGAACCCCTTCGTCGTTGTCAGAACGGCGTAGACTTTGGTCCGCATCATGACGACACCGACATCCGTGATGTTTGACCAGTTGAGTTCCTTCGTCCTGAAAAGTCTTATCAGCCGGATGGTCTCACCCTGCGTTTCCACTCTGCGGGTGTTCGCCTCCAGACACAGGTAAAGAAGCGGGATAAAAACGACGGAGAAAACGATTCTCTCTGGTGTGGATCCTTTGACGAAGAACGAGACAAGAATGAGGATGAGGAGCAAAACCGAATCCAGAACGAGCGGGATCCTCAGCGCCTGTCTGATGCGGTAAACCGACGTGGCCATTTTTTTACCTGAAAAAACCCGGCCGGATGAATGCCGTGGCGTGCTCGTTTAATTCTTTCTCCGGAAGGTGCCGCTTTTTCCTCCCTTTTTCTTCATCAGCTTGATGTCGGAGATGCTGATTTCCCTGTCGGCGGACTTGCACATGTCATAGACCGTCAGGGCGGCCACAGCGACAGCGGTCATCGCTTCCATCTCGACACCGGTCCGCCCGGCTGTTTTTGCCCGGGCCTCGATTTGAATTTCCCCCTCTTCGGAACGAATGGTGAAATCGATGTCGATGTCGGTCAGCTCAATGGGATGACAGAGGGGAATCAACGCCCATGTTTTTTTGGCCGCCATGATGCCCGCTGTTCTCGCGACAGACAGGACATCACCCTTGGCGAAGGTCATTTTTTCGATGCGCTTCGCCGTGGCGGGCCTGGTCAGGACCTTCCCGCGGGCGACGGCTTCCCGGTGCGTCACCTTTTTAGCGGTGATATCAACCATCCGGGCCTTGCCTTTCTCTCCGACATGGCTGAAATTTGTCATGACGCACCTGCCGTCGTCCCGGCCGGGATTAATACCCGTCCGAAAAAAAGATAGGGGACTTTAGCACATCTCCCCCGGTCCGTCAAGAAGCCCGTCCGGCCTGAAACAATCGTCTTGCGCGCCCCCGGGGGCAGGACTCAGTCCACGGAAACCAGCTGCGATTCGACACGCTGTCCGTAAAAGACCTGGGCCAGGCGGTCGAATTTTTCGGATGTGTCGGTGGTCATAAAGATCCGTTTTCTCTCCCGCCCCAGCCGCCGCTCTATTTCGGGGTGGCGGAAGAGGTAATCCTCGAGCTTTTCGGCCACGATGGGTCCCTGCTCGAGGATACGGATGCCCGGAGGGACGCTCTTTCGGAAAAGGTCGTAGAGAATCGGGTAGTGCGTGCAGGCCAGAAGCAGTGTGTCAATGGAAGGCGCCCGGGCCAGCAGTTCCGCAAGATATCTTCGGACGAGCATCCCCGTGCCTTCCCAGTCCTGCTCTCCCGCTTCGATGATGGGGACCAGGAGCGGACAGGCCTGCTGGTGGACTCTGATGGCCGGATCGAGCTTTTCCAGTTCCTTGATGTAGGCATCCGAAAGGACGACGCCTTCTGTCGCCAGGATGCCGATGTTTCTGCTGAGCGTCCCTTCAACGACCTTTTCCACGCTGGGGCGGATGACGCCCAGCACCCGCCTTTCGGGATAGGCACGGGGCAGGATCTCCTGCTGAATTCTCCGGAGCGCCTTTGCTGAGGAGGTATTGCAGGCGATGATGATCAGGGGGCAGCCCCTCTTGAACAGAAAATCTACAGCCTGACAGGTGAATTCAAAGACGATGGCCTCGGATCGCCCGCCATAGGGAGCCCTGGCGTTGTCGCCCAGGTAGAGATAGTCGTACTGCGGGACTCGCTCGACGATCCGCTTGAGAACGGTGAGACCTCCGAATCCGGAATCAAAAATACCGATCATGCCGCAGATTTCCTCCCTGTGCGAAAATGCCGCCCTCCCTCTCTTCGCGCGGGACGGCCCGATCGGAGGGGGACCATTTCATTACAACAATACGCCCGAAATATGAAGCTGAAATTCCTTGCTAAAAGCCCGCCTTTTCTATAGTATTCCCAACCTAATGTAACCGAAGGCGAAAACGATGCATCCCGCGCCGCCAGAGGCGGCGACTGAAGAGGATCCCCTTTGATCGTAAAGGTGAAAAGCAGTGCCGTTATCGGCATCGATCCCTATCCCGTGGATGTGGAGGTCGATATTGCCCCCGGTCTTCCCCAGTTTTCCACGGTGGGGCTGCCGGATGCAGCCGTGAAGGAAAGCAAGGACCGGATCAAGGCGGCCATCAAGAATTCCGGTTACCGCTTTCCCGAAAAAAGGGTGACCGTCAACCTCGCCCCAGCCGACATCAAGAAGGAGGGGACGGCCTTTGATCTTCCGATTGCCGTCGGGATCCTGGCGGCCGAGGGGCTGATCGATCCGGCGAAACTCAAAGATTACCTGATCATGGGGGAATTATCCCTCGATGGCGGGATCAAGGCCATCCACGGTGTTCTTTCGGCTGCCTTCCAGGCGAAGGCATCGGGGATTGCCGGCATCATCGTCCCCGCCGACAATGCCCGGGAAGCGGCCATGGTGGAAGGCCTGCCGGTCTTCGGGACGAAGACCCTCTCGGAGATTGTTGAATTTATCGGCGGGCGCAAGGAGATTAGGCCGGCGAAAGTCCAGGTGGCAGAAGTCTTCAGAAAAAGCCTCCACTACGGCGTCGACTTCAGCGAGATCCAGGGGCAGCAGCAGGCGAAGCGCGCTTTCGAGGTGGCCGCCGCAGGCGGTCACAATATCCTCATGGTGGGCCCGCCCGGTGCCGGAAAGACCATGCTTGCCCAGCGCATTCCCACCATCCTTCCGGACCTGACGTTTGAGGAGGCCATAGAGGTGACCAAGGTCTACTCCGTGGCAGGTCTTCTCAACCGAAAGGAGATCTTCTGGGGTACGAGGCCTTTCCGGGCGCCCCATCACACCATATCGGACGCCGGGCTTGTGGGCGGCGGTCACGTCCCCAGGCCGGGCGAGATCAGCCTGGCCCATCATGGCGTGCTTTTCCTGGACGAGCTCTCCGAGTTCAAGAAGCATGTCCTCGAGGTGCTGAGACAACCCCTGGAGGATGGTTACGTCGTCATCACCCGTTCGGCCATCACGACCACTTACCCCTCACGGTTCACGCTCATCGCGGCGATGAACCCCTGTCCCTGCGGTTACTACGGTGATCCCCGGAGGGAGTGCGGGTGCACCCTGCGGCAGATCCGTCAGTACAAGTCGAAAGTATCGGGGCCGCTTCTCGACCGGATCGACATTCATGTCGAGGTCCCCTCGGTGAAATACCGGGAACTGGCCGCGAAATCAGGCGGGGAGACCTCCGCGGAGATCAGGAATCGTGTGGAGACTGCCCGGGAGATACAGATAAAGAGGTTCCAGGGTCATGTCACCGGGACCAATGCGCAGATGACGAGCCGGCAGATCAAGCAATTCTGCGCCCTCGGCACGGAATCCCAGGCACTTCTCGAAATGGCCATGGAGAAACTGGGATTGAGCGCCCGCGCGTACACGCGCATCCTGAAGGTGGCGAGAACCATCGCTGACCTCGAGGGGGAAGAGAAGATCTCCTCCGGTCACATCTCGGAGGCCATCCAATACAGAAGTCTGGACAGAAAATCAATTTAGATGTAGCATTAAAAAGTTAGAGATTCATTGTGAGGACTCCTGCATACCCTTCAATGAACGCAGGGTACCGCAGGCGTTGGGAGGATACATGGAAAAGTTTGGGACCCTTACCGTGAAGGCGGGACTTGCCGAGATGTTCAAGGGCGGCGTCATCATGGATGTCACCACCGTGGAGCAGGCCAAAATTGCGGAAGACGCGGGGGCCGTTTCCGTGATGTCACTCGAGCGGGTGCCGGCCGACATTCGGGCGCAGGGGGGCGTGGCCCGCATGACCGATCCAGCTATCATTGAAAAGATCATGGATGCCGTGACGATTCCGGTCATGGCCAAGGTGAGGATCGGACATTTCGTGGAGGCCCAGATCCTGGAGGCCCTCGGTGTTGATTACATCGACGAGAGCGAGGTTTTGACCCCCGCCGATGAAAGGTTTCACATCAACAAGTGGAAATTCAAGGTTCCCTTTGTCTGCGGCGCCATCAACCTCGGGGAGGCCCTCCGGAGGATCGGTGAAGGTGCGGCGATGATCAGGACGAAGGGCGAGGCCGGCACGGGCAATGTCGTCGAGGCCGTGAGGCACATGCGAACTATCCATGACGAGATTGCGAAGCTTGCGGCGCTTCCGGAGGAAGAGCTCATGACGGAAGCGAAGAACCACGGGGCGCCCTATGAGCTCGTAAGGATAGTGGCCCGGGACAGAAAGCTTCCGGTCGTGAATTTCTCTGCCGGTGGAATCGCCACACCGGCCGATGCCGCCATGATGATGCAGCTCGGCGCCGAAGGCGTCTTCGTCGGTTCGGGCATTTTCAAATCGAAGAATCCCGCGAAGATGGCCGCCGCCATCGTGAAAGCCGTCACCCACTTTGATAACCCGGAGATCGTTGCGGAAGTCTCCAAAGGTATCGGCGAGGCGATGCCCGGACTGGAGATCCAGAAAATCGGCAAGGACGGCCTGTTACAGTTCAGAGGAAATTAAAAAAGGGGGAGGGAAATGAAGACCAAGAGCAAAATCAAGATCAAGGTCAAGAGAGTTTCGGAGAAGAAGCGAAAAGAGAAACCGACGGATGAATCGAAACTGGGGTTCGGACAGATCTTCACCGATCGTTTCTTCACGATGAAATACAAGGAGGGCCAGGGCTGGTATGACGCCATGATCGAACCATATCATCCAATCGTTCTCGACCCCGCCGCCGTCTGCCTTCATTACGGTCAGCTCATCTTCGAGGGGCTCAAGGCCTACCGGGGAAAGGATGACTCCATTTACCTCTTTCGTCCCTATGAAAATATCAGGCGGATGAACGCTTCGGCCGAGCGGCTCTGCATGCCGACGGTCGATCCCGATGTTTTTTTCCAGGGGATCAAGAAGCTTGTTCTTTTGGAAAAGGACTGGATTCCCCGGGGCATCGGCACGTCTCTGTACATCCGGCCCACCATGATTGCCACGGAGGCCTTCCTGGGCGTGCATCCGGCGGTGGAATATCTTCTCTTTGTCATTGTCGGTCCTGTGGGGGCTTACTATCCCCAGGGCTTCAGCCCGACGAAAATCTACGTGGAGGAGGAGTACGTGCGCGCCGTGCGGGGTGGCATCGGCTACTGCAAGGCCGCGGGAAATTACGCCGCAAGCCTTCTGGCCAGCAAAAAGGCCGAGCAGAAGGGCTACACACAGGTTTTGTGGCTCGATGCCGTCGAGAGAAAATATGTCGAGGAGGTGGGAACGAGCAACATCTTCTTCTTCATCGACGGCGAACTGGTGACCCCGCCGCTCGCGGGCAGCATCCTGCCTGGTGTGACCCGCGACTCGGTCCTTCAGATAGCAAAAAGGTGGGGCGTGAAAGTTTCAGAGAGGCGACTCTCCGTGGATGAGATTCAGGAAGCCCACGCCTCCGGGAAGCTGAAGGAAGTCTTTGCCTCCGGGACGGCGGCCATCGTTTCTCCCGTCGGGCAGATCTACTACAAGGGAAAAGAATACCTCATCAACGGCGGGAAAACGGGTGAACTGACGGAGAAGCTCTACAATGAGATTCTCCAGATTCAGTACGGCGAGAAGGAAGATCCCTTCGGCTGGCGTATCAGGATTTCAAAATAAGCCTTGCACCGCAAGGGCCTCCGGCAGGGGGGTGCCGTCCGGTCAACAGCCCGGTGGATAAAATTGTGGATAAATATGTGTATAGGTCGAGAAAATACTGGATTGACGGTTGTTTTTACCGATTTGCCTAAGGTCTAGGCAAAAATAAATATACTGTAATTACATTGAGTTAGATATACCTGCCGTCATGGTCAGCCCTCTGGTTGCCTTCAGCCCCTTTTATCCACTCCGGGAAAAAAATGTGCCATTTTCAGTGCATTCAAAATCATTTTCGAGGTCTTCATCTATGGCGATATCATTAAGCTTTTACGGCCCGGAAAAATGGCGTTTTCGGAAAGTCAAGACAGGACAGGATCAATTCATTCCTCAGACCACAGAAACACTCTCCCGCCTGTGTTCCGGGATGGCGGCATCTGTTGTTTGGCTGCTGGCGGTCTTCTTCATCTTTGCGCCTTCTCTATCACAGGCGGATGAAATGACTCTCGAGACGCTCGTTTTGAAGATTCAGGATGTTTACGAAAAGACGGATGATTTCAAGTCATCCTTCAGCCAGGAGACGACGATCAAATCCTTGAAGAAAACGGAGCGGGAGGGGGGCGTCGTCTATTTCAAGAAGCCCCGGAAGATGCGCTGGGTCTACAGCAAACCCAAGTCAAAGGAACTCGTCATCGGCCCCCAGAAGGCCTGGCTTTACATCGCCGAGGATCGGTTGGTCTATCTGCAGGATTCGGAGAGCCTTCTGCGTTCGAAGGTCACCATCAAGTTCATGTCGGGGATCGGGAAACTGGCCGAGGATTTCGATATCCGTTTCGCCGAGACCGGGAAGAAGGAGGGCCCCTACCGTCTGGAGTTGAAACCGAAGAGCTATGTGGAGGGTATTGAAAAACTATTCCTGACCGTGAACCGTGAAAATTACCAGATCACCTCTGTCCTCCTCTCGGATGTTTACGGGAATGTCACGAGAACGACTTTTTCAAACACGGAGTTCAACCGGAACCTG
>JAPLJU010000211.1 GCA_026388445.1 Deltaproteobacteria bacterium | reverse complement strand
TTCTCTGGCGTAGCCCATACCGGTCGCTTCCAGGTTGGCACGGAAATTCCCGTCGATGAGGCCCACGGTGGGGAAGTTCTGAACGCCCGAAAAGCCGATCTCCTTCAACTGCTTCAGGAACACGGGCATGAGCCGGAAAGGGTCCGTGCCGCAGACACCGGCAAGCACCGGCGTCTTTGTTACCACAGGAAGCACCTCCGCAGCCATTTCAACCACGATGCCGTTGGCGTCCCCATAAGGCATCAGCCCGGCCAGGGAGCCGCGACCGGCCATGCGGTAGCGTCCCGAGTTGTAAATGATGATAATGTCAGCGCCCCCCGCCTCGGCGAACTTCGCCGATATACCGATGCCGGCGCCGCAACCAACAATGGGTTTGCCTGCTTTAACCTGTGCGCGCAGGCGCTTGAGGATTTCATTACGGGGAATGGACATGTATCGAACCTCCTTTCTTCAGGATTTCATTTCTTTTTGAGCAGACCCAGAAGTGTTTCGGCCACTTTCGCAGAGAATTCCGGGTCGTTGATGTTGTTGTTCAATTCGACATATTGAATGCCGGGCTTGAGGTTCTTCTTGATGGCATCGAAACAGACCCGGTCGGCCACGGGATCCCAGAAAGCGCCACCCTCGCTGTCCAGCATGGACACGCCCTTCAGTGGAACGATGACCGCCACGGGAGACTTGGCAGCGTTTGCCGCTGCCGCCATCATCTCACCCATCCGGACATTTTCATCCACGTTGGTCCGCAGCAGCGTCACGTTGGGGTTCCACTGGTAGAGGTTTCTCTTTTTGTACTTTTCCGGAACCGTGTCGATGCCCCAGAAGTTGGCCATGTCCACGCAACCCGGCACCAGGACGGCGGGTATACCCGCCCGGGATGCCGCGAGGCACCGCTCCGGCCCCGCGCTGAAGACGCCCCCGCAGACCTCATCGGCGAGCTCCGTCGTGGTGATGTCCATGGAGGCAACGATGTAGCCATCGGTGATCAGACTCTCCATCGTCTTCCCGCCGGTTCCCGTGGCATGGAAAACCAGAACCTCGTAGCCGTTTTTCTCCATGATGACACGGGCCTGATCCACACATTTCGTCGTGTTGCCGAACATGGAGGCAACGACCAGGGGTTTTTCCTCACCGGTTTTCTGTTTTTCAACTTTCACCATGCCGGCAATGGCACCGGCCGCATTCGCGTAGATGACACCGCTGATTCTGTTGATGCCGCTTACATCGACGATCGAGGGAATAAAAGTGATGTCCCTGGTCCCCGCATAAGCACTCACATCACCGCCGCCGACAGTGGAGACCATGACCTTGGGGACGCCCACTGGAAGGGTCCGCATACCGGCGGTAATGATCGATGTGCCGCCGGTGCCCCCCATGCCGATGATGCCGTCCAGCTTACCCTCGTCGTAGAGCCTGCGAATGACCACGGCAAGACCCGTCGCCATGACCTTCATGGCCTCGTCCTTGTGGTCACCGGATGCGAGGTAAGTGAAATTTCCGCCTGCCGCTTTCACCACCTCCTCGCGTGTGACATCGGGCTTGAAAGCCGGCTCACCCAGAACCCCGAAGTCCACCACCAGGGTCTTCAGTCCCTCCTTTTCGATCAGCCTCTTCACGAAGGCATATTCCTTCCCCTTCGTGTCGAGCGACCCGACAATGACAACCGTCTTCGCCATAGGTTCACCTCCCTTTTCAGAAATGTTCAGGTGAAGCAGGACATCTCGGGGATGCCTGCACTAAAAAAACGCAGGAAAAACATCTAGGAAGGCGGGTCCGCCCGGACCCTCAAAGGGTGAAAAAAAGAATGAAATTAAAGCGATGACGGCGTGGGGACTTCAAAAGAAAAACCCCGGTCATTCAACGCGTTCCGGAGTTTCAATCGACTACCCTGGCCCCCTGTTTTCGGCAACTGGAAGGATAACATTACGGATAACATTATTATTTTTTATTCTACATGGCCGTGGAAATCTGTCAAGGGCTTTTTCAGGGGGAAGAGGACCCGGACTTCTCCCGCACTGCCCCGCGAACGCCCGGGGTTCGTCCATTCGCGCATCAGGAGTCGGACCACGCGGCGCGAGACCGATGCTGGGGGAATGAAAAAGAATTTCTCTTGAAGGATTTGCAGGATTGGATTACATTGACACTTCATTTGCCATAAACATCAAGCAGGGGGTGCGAATGAGTAAGCACAAAAAAATTGAACGCAAAAAGGAACTCGACAGGAAGCGTAAAAGACGCAAAGAGAGGTTCAAGCTCAGAGCTAAAGGTCTTTTAACCGCCGTGAAGGAAAAGAAAACCTGATCCCGGGGCTGCATCTGCCTTAAGGCACACTGAAAGTGCCTCTGGAGGCTTTCCGCCCTCCGCCAGATTTCTATTCAGCCGTTTACGGCATAAGCGCTACCCGATTGAACGTTGTAATGATCCTTCGCTTCATGCCGGCCTCGGCAGTGAAACCCTTTCATGAAAAACTATATTGTCCGTGTCATCAGCGAGCAGGCAAACGTCATCGGCCTTGCCTGCGTGACAACAGGCCTTGTCAACGAATCCTGCCAACTTCACGGCGCCTACCCCACGGCCTGTGCCGCCCTGGGCCGAGCCCTGACCGGCGGGGCCCTGATGGCCTCGCTTCTGAAAATGGGTCAGCGTCTCGCCCTGAAATTCGAGGGGAACGGCCCGCTCAAAAAGATCATCGTCGAAGCAGATTACGAGGGTAACATCCGCGGTTTCATGGGTGTCCCCGAAGTCGACCTGCCACCAAGGAACGGGAAGTTTGACGTCTCGGGGGCCGTGGGGAAGGAGGGAGTTCTCACGGTCATCAAGGATACCGGCCGCAAAGAGCTCTACAACGGCGTCGTAAAGATACGGACCGGCGAAATCGCCGAGGATATTGCCTACTACTTTGCCGAATCCGAGCAGATCCCAACGGCCGTCGCCCTCGGGGTTTACATGGAACCCAGCCTGGAAATCACCGCGGCGGGCGGTTTCCTGGTCCAGTCCCTGCCGCCATCGGACGAAAACATGATAGACCGCCTGATCGAAAACATCCGCAAGCTCCCTTCTTACACGCAGATGATCCGCTCGGGACAGGCCCCCGAGTCCATCCTCGAAGCGATCTTCAGCGGAATCCCCTATGTCACCCTGGAAAGACACGAACTCTTCTACCGCTGCACCTGCAGTCGAGAGCGGATCGAGAAAATCCTCGTCTCCCTGGGCAGAGAGGAACTTGCTGACATGATCGAGAAACAGGGGAGAGCCGACGTGACCTGCGAGTTCTGTCGCAAGAGATATTCCTTCAACGGGGATGAACTCGGGAAGATTCTGGCAGACCTGCAGGGTATAAAGAAAACCGCTTAGCACGAGATAAGGAAATTTATCATGAGAGCAATAATACAGGTCACACTAAAAACCGTTTCTGCTGGGGAAGGACAGCGGTTCCTGCATGACCTCTGTGAAAAACTGAAAAAAGAAATAATGATCGATGATTACCATTTTGAAATTGAGACAGCAGAGGGGCCGATAACGGAAAAATGTGTCCTTTCTGATGAAAAAGTCATTGCCTGAAAGACTTAATCTGCCTGGATGGCAGATCAGGGACGCATACAGATTTCCACAGTATTTTCGCATCATTTCTTTTGATAAAATCGCCGTTACTCGACCCTCTTTTCCAAGTTAACAAGTTAAATGGAACCACATGCAGATCATGTTTGAAAATGAACCTTTCATCCGGCTGGGGTTTTTTCTCTGAACGCTTCTTACTTTTGCCCTCCTGGAAGGCTGGGTTCCGCGCCGTCCTCTGACAACGTCGAAAGCGGTGCGATGGTTTAACAACCTCGGCATCGTGACCATCAGTACTCTGACCGTGCGCATCCTCTTTCCCCTGATGCCGGTTGGATTTGCCTTGATTGCGTCGGAGAAAGGCTGGGGCCTCCTGAACAATTTGCATCTGCCCTTCTGGCTCGCCGTCCTCGCGGGCGTTCTCATCTTCGATTTTTTTATTTACCTCCAGCACGTCGTCTTCCATTTCATGCCCACACTGTGGCGGCTCCACATGATCCATCACTGCGACCTGGATTTCGATCTCACCACCGGGATCCGCTTTCACCCCGTGGAGATCGTCCTGTCCATGATCATCAAGCTCGGAATCGTCTATCTCTTTGGTACACAAGCGCTGTCGGTTCTCGTTTTCGAGATCATTTTGAACAGCACCTCCATGTTCAGCCACAGCAACTTAAAACTGCCCCTGGCCTTCGATCGGATCCTCCGTCTTTTCATCGTGACGCCGGACATGCACCGCGTTCATCACTCCGTGATTATCCGCGAGAGAAACAGCAACTTCGGGTTCAACCTCTCGTGCTGGGACCGCCTGTTCGGAACCTACCGGGACCAGCCGGAGAAAGGCCATGAAGGCATGGTGATCGGGCTCGCGAATTTCCGCGCGGCGGAGAAGCTGGGACTCTTGAGATTGCTGGCCATGCCCTTTACAAGTTGGCATCCCTAGGGCGAAGAACGGGAACGGGCTTGACGGCCCGATCCCAATTCCCTATAGTGATGAAAATATTTTGGTAGAGCCTTACAAGGAGTTGAAGAATGAAATTTCAGTACATCAAATTCGAGGCGGCAGGCCCGATCGGCAAGATCACCCTGAACAACCCCGAGCGGAGAAACGCCCTTTCCCTCGGCATGCTCAGGGAACTGGGCGAACTGCTGGACAGCCTAAAGAAGAACGAGGCCGTCAAGGTGGTGATTGTCAAGGCGGCCGGGAAGGTCTTTTCGTCCGGCCACGACCTGACCGAAATGTTGGACCGGGGAAAAGCAGAATACGACGAGGTCTTTCAGACTTGTTGCAGCTTCATGCAGAAGATCCAGGAGATGCCCCAGCCTTTCATCGCCCAGGTGCACGGCATTGCCACGGCGGCCGGCTGCCAGCTCGTCGCCGCCTGTGATCTGGCGGTAGCCGATACCGGGGCCAGCTTCGGCACACCCGGCGTCCGGCTCGGCATTTTCTGCACGACGCCGGCGATTCCGCTCGTGAGGGCCATCGGCAGGAAACGCGCTCTCGAGATGCTCTTCACGGGCAGGATGGTATCGGCCCAGGAGGCGCTCCAGTACGGCCTTGTCAACAGGGTCGTGCCACCCGACAAGCTCGAGGAGGAAACGCTCGTCATGGCCGAAAAGATCGCCGAGGCAAGCCTCCTCACCCTCGGTATCGGGAAAAGGGCTTTTTATGAACAGGTCAACCTGGACGACGCCCACGCCTACAACTTAGGCAGCGAGGTCATGGTCAGTAACCTCTTCGCCGAGGACGCCAGGGAAGGGATAAATGCCTTTCTCGAAAAGCGCAAACCCATCTGGAAAGGCAGATGACGCGGCAGACCTCGTCCTCTCTCTATTTCCCCCGGATAAATGCTCCGGGAACATTTCGCGTCAGCCGAGGACGAGCTTATAGCGTGTATCCTGCCCAGGGAGGTCCGTGCCTTGCCCAGAGAGAAAGATCGCGACCGAATTGAAAACCTCTATTCGAAGGTTGATATCTATGGCCTGGTGGAAAACCTGGAGAACTGTCTCCAGTGCGGCAAGTGCACGGGCATATGCCCCGTGGCAAGCCTCTCCCCCTCCTATAATCCCCGCCAGATCATCCACGACATCCTGAATGGAAGCGAAAAACGATGGCTCGAAAGCGAGGAGATCTGGCGATGCTTCTGGTGCGCCAGCTGCTATACCCTTTGCCCGGTCGACATCTTCTTTCCCCTGCTCATGATGCAGATCCGTTACCTCGCGCTGGCAAGCCGGCACGGGGTGAAGTACTTCACGCCCTTCAAGCGCTTTGCCCAGAGGGCCCGGGAAGACGGCCTCACCTTCGCCCCGGGAAGTCCCAAAAGCCGAGAGAGGATCATGAAGATCCGGAGCAGCATCGGGCTATCCCCGTGGCCGGAAATCTCGGACAGGGCCCGGGAGCAGTACAAGGCTCTCTTCGACCTGACCGGAACAACGGCTTTTCTCGAGAGCATCAGGGAAGAGGAGGAAAAACCGCTTGCCTTGACGTACCTGGGAGGAAGAATCACACGTGCAGGGAAAAAGGGTCGTCAAACCGGAAAATAAGATCCCCGAGATCCCGCAGTCTGTCTTTCTTTTCCGCAGCTGCACGGGGAGCCTCGAATACCCGGGCACCGAAAACGCGGTGAGAGAAACCCTTCGCATTCTGGGTATCGAGGTCGTGATGGACCCGGACCAGACCTGCTGTTCGGGCTATCTCCTCACCTGCTCGGCCCACAAACCGGAGGTGTCCCTGGCGGTAACGGCACGCAACCTCGCGCTGGTCGAGGGGAAAAACCTCGACACCTACACCTTCTGCAACGGCTGCTACGGCTATCTGAGCGAGCTTTCCCACATTCTCCTCCACAACCCCGCCTACCTCAACATGGCTAACGATCTCGTCGCGCAATGGGGCTATCACTACGAAGGCAGGACAAAGATCTTTCATGTCCAGGAGATGTGGTATCGCCTCAGGGACAGGATCGCCGATCAGGTCGTGCGGCCGCTGAATGGGCTGAAGGTGGGTGTTCACTACGGCTGCCACTACCTGGCCAAACAGTACGGCATCCTCGACGACGGCGGGTACCCCACCTTCCACGAGGAGCTTATCGAATTGATGGGGGGCACACCCGTCTTCTACAAGGAGCGGCAACTCTGCTGCGGCTACGCCGTCGGGCGGGGTTTCACGCACCGCGAGGAAACCGTCCAGCCCCATCTCTACAAGAAATTCATAAGCGCCAGGGAGGCCGGTGTCGATCTCATGACGACCGTCTGCCCGGGCTGTAACGTCGCTCTCGACCGGGAGCAGCCCAACCTGAACAAGCGATACAGCGAGGATTTCAAGATCGCCGTCATAGACCTCGCGCAACTCATCGCCCTCACCCTCGGTGTGCCCGTGCAAAAACTGGGGTTTGAGGCCAATACCGTGCCCCTCGATGATGTGCTGAAAAAAATAGGAACGGAGAAGGGAAGCTGAAATGGACATCGCCGCAAAAACAGCGCTGGTCGTCGGGGGAGGCCCCGCAGGGATGGAGGCCGCACTCAAGATCGGCCAGGCCGGGTTCAGGGCCGTCCTCGTCGAACGGGAACCCGATCTGGGCGGGACGCTCAGAAAACTGGTGAGCAGCTTCCCGAGATGGGAAAACCCGGCTGATCTAATCAGCGTGAAGGTTCAAATGCTCGAGGGCAATGGAAATGTCGAGTGCCTCACCAGCACGACGCTCATCTCGACCGAGCGAAGCGAGAAGGGCTTTTGGGTCGCCCTAAGGCATTTGAAAAACGGGGGAAGCCGGGAGCTCGACGTGGATGCCGTCATTCTGGCTACGGGCTTTGACCTGATGGACGTCTCCGTGTACGGCGAATACGGATACGGGATCTATCCGAACGTTATGAGCTCCCTGGAGTTCGAGGAACGGCTCAGAACGTGGAAAGAGGGCGTGGGGCCGATGCCGAAGGCTGTCGCCTTCTTCAAATGCGTGGGATCCCGCGATCGCTCGAAGGGGTTCCCCTACTGCTCCAGAATCTGCTGCATGTACACGGCCAAACAGGCGGGACTGGTAAAAGATCTCTTCCCCGAGACAAAGGTTTATGTCTTCTACATGGACTACCGTGCCGCGGGAAAAGGCTATGAAGAGTTTGTCCGTGACGTCATCGAAAAGAAACACGTCCGATACGTAAGGGGCCGCCCCGCAAAAGTCCTGCCGGAGAATGGCAGGCTCCTCGTCCGGGCCGAGGACACCCTGATGGGCATCCCCGTCGAGGTCGTCGTGGACATGGTGGTTCTCGCATCGGCCATCGTCCCCCGGGCCGAGACGCGAGCCCTGGCAAAGACGTTCGGGGCCCTGACCGACGAATACGGCTTTATCGAACCCGTGCCGTACACAACGATGAGGAGTGGTGAGAGGATCTTCTTCGCCGGCGGTTGCGGCTTCGCTGTTGAGACGCAGGGCGCCCTCCAGCAGGGCGCGGCGGCCGCCGCCGAGGTTATAGCGCTCTTCAACAAGAGCGAATTTTGAGTTATGAGTTTTGAACTTTGAATGAATTGAAAATAATTCCATCATATTCGTGTAGCACCCGCAACAGTCATGGACACAGAGATATATACACCCCTGCGGCTTGATGAAATCGAAGGATCTCTCCAAGAGGAGATCCTGGAGAATCTTGGTGTCGACATCGAGACGTGTCTCGAATGCGGAAAATGCTCGGGCGGTTGCTCCAACGGGCATATCTTCGACTACACGCCCCGCAAGATCGTCCAGCTTGTGAAGATGGGAGACGAGGAAACCCTCTCGGGGATGGATGCCCTGTGGATCTGTCTCTCCTGCCAGCTCTGCCTGGACCGCTGCCCCTCGGGGATCGACATCCCGCGGATCCTCGATTACCTTCGCGAGAAGGCCGTCAAACGGGATGTGAGGGCCACCCGGCCCAATGCTAAGCTCTTTATGGAACTGATGCTCAAAGAGGTCAGGGATAAGGGGCGTATCTCCGAGGTGCCCCTCATGATCCGTTTCAAGAAGAAAACCGGTCAATACCTGAAGGATGCGGGACTCGGCTTCAGGATGTTGCTGAAGGGCAAGTTAAGCCCCTTCCCGTCCCGGATACAAAAAACGGTCGGGTTTAAAAAACTCCTCAGCGAAAGCGCGAGCGAGAATAAAGGCTAAAGTCGATGGATATAGCTTACTTTCCCGGATGCTCCCTCCACGCAATAGCCCAAGAATACGACCGCTCAGCGCGCCTGGTCTGCGAACGCCTTGACATCAGGCTCGTCGAGGTGGAGGACTGGAACTGCTGCGGCGCCACCGCCGCGCACAGTCTGGACCACGAACTGGCCCTGGGACTGAGCGCGCGGAACCTCTCCATCGTCAACCGCATGAATCACGGCACGGTCACCACTCCCTGCGCGGGCTGCTTCAGCCGTCTCAAGATGGTTGTTCATGAACTGGCGAATTCCGAAAACGTAACCCGGAGAATGGAAAAGAGGCTCGACACTTCCCTCAGCCGCCTGCCAAGCGTCACCCATCTCCTTCAGCTACTCATGGAGGCGCGCGGACCGAGGGGCATGGCCCAGCCCGTCGTCAAGCCCCTGAAAGGACTGAGGCTCGCATCCTATTATGGCTGCCTCCTCACGAGGCCGCGTAGCATTGTTCAGTTCGACGACTCCGAACAACCCACGTCGATGGATCAGCTCCTCCAAGCCCTCGGGGCAGAGACGGTGACATGGTCTCACAAGGCTGAATGCTGCGGCGGATCCTTTGCCGCGTCAGAGCCGGGTATTGTCGTCGATCTCGGCGGCCAGGTCCTCGAGGCCGCCTGTCGGGCGGGGGCGGAGGCCGTCGTCGTCGCCTGTCCCATGTGCCAGATGAATCTCGACAGCCGCCAGGAGGAGATCAGAAAAGAGCGCGGCACCGTTTACAGCCTCCCTGTCATCTATTTCACCCAACTCATGGGGCTCGCCTACGGATATTCCCCGCGTGAGGTAGGACTCACACGCCTCCTCGT
>JAPLJU010000083.1 GCA_026388445.1 Deltaproteobacteria bacterium | reverse complement strand
GTTACCCCTCTCTGAAGGTCACCATGGCTTCCGTCGAGCCGCTCGTGCCATCTGTCCACCTCTCGAGTGTGGCGCTTCAGTCCCCCGAGGTGGTCCTCAGGCGCACCAAAGAGGGGGAGCTTATCTACCCCAGACCTATTCTCGTGGCGGCTGGACAAGAAGTAGAAAAGAAGACCGAAAAGCCGCTGTCTGCGAGAATCGATCACTTGAAGATTGATGGCGGAAAGGTGACCTTGATCGATATGGTCCCCGAAGAGACGGTGACGATCAAAATCGATCCGCTGAATGTCACGGCGGAAAATCTCTCCACCGCACCGGGTGCCAAAGGCAATATAGATCTCTCCTTGACGCTTGATCAAAAGGGGACCGTCGCCGTGAAGGGCCCCGTCGGTATCGAACCGCTCTCGGCCGATCTGGACATCGACGTGAAAAATATCGGTCTTCGGACTTTTCAGCCTTACTTCACCAACAAAGCGAGAATCAATGTGACCCAGGGCGGCATCTCCACGAAGGGGGTCCTCCATGTTCTCCAGGGCGGTCAGGGTGCGCCGTCGGTGAAATACGCCGGCAATATTCTCGTCGCCAACTTTGCCTCCATCGATAAAGAAAACGCCAACGACTTCCTCAAATGGAAGTCTCTCTTCTTCGATCAGCTCAATGCCGGCTATAACCCGATGTTTGTCAACATCAAGGGCATCTCCCTGTCCGATTTCTACGTACGCTTCATCATCAACCCCGACGGGACAAGAAACGTGCAGCACATCTTCGGTAAGGAAAAGGGGGAAGAAAAGGAGCCCGAAAAGGCCGAAGAGCCCGCGGTACAGGCGAAAAAGGAAGATGAGCCCGTGAAGGCCGAAGAGGCCATAAGGAACATCAAAATAGGCAAGGTGACCCTCCAGGGCGGGACCATCGACTTCACGGATAATTTCATCAAGCCGAATTACACGGCGAAGATGCTCAACATGTCAGGGAGCATTACCGGACTTTCTTCCGAGGAGATCTCACGGGCAAAAGTCGATCTCAGGGGCAACCTGGGCCGGGGCTCCCCCGTCGAGATTACGGGCACCATCAACCCCCTCATCAAGGACCGGTATGTGGATATGAATGTTTCCTTCAAGGATATCGAGCTCAGCCCCGTGACCCCCTATTCCGGCAGGTATCTCGGGTACGCGATTGAAAAGGGAAAGCTGACCTTTGACGTGAAGTACCTGATCGAAGGCAACAAGCTTACCGCCCAGAACAAATTTTTCTTCGACCAGCTCACCTTTGGGGATAAGGTGGAAAGTCCCGACGCCATCAAGGCCCCGGTGACGCTTGCCGTGACCCTGTTGAAGGACCGTAACGGCCATATCAATCTCGACGTTCCCCTCTCGGGAAACCTCGACGACCCGAAATTCCGGGTCTGGCCCATCATCTGGCAGATTATTGTCAACCTGATCACCAAGGCTGTCACAGCCCCCTTCGCCGTCCTCGGGTCTCTCTTCGGTGGAGGCGAAGAACTCGGCTACGTAGAATTCGATCCTGGAAGCGCCGACATCACGGAGGCCGCCGAGAAGAAATTGAGCATCCTCGTCAAGGCCCTCGATGAAAGACCCGTCCTCAAAATGGATATCGAGGGTTATGTCGATGCGGAAAAAGACCGGGAAGGACTGAAACGCGCGGCGCTCGATCAAAAAATGAAGGCCCAGAAACTCAATGAGATGATCCGAAAGGGTGAGCCGGCCGTGCCGGTGGAGGACGTAGAGATCGCTCCGCAGGAATACGAGAAGTACCTCACCATGGTGTACAAGGCGGAGAAGTTCCCGAAACCGAGGAACATCATCGGAATGGCGAAGACCCTCCCCGCCTCGGAAATGGAGAAGCTCTTTCTGACCCACACACAGGTGAGCGACAGCGACCTGAGGCTCCTCGGTTCGGAGCGAGCCGAAAACGTGAAGGACTTCATCCTCGAATCGGAGAAGGTCACATCCGACCGGATCTTTGTCGTAGAACCGAAATCCCTCTCACCCCCCAAGAAGGGAAAGGCGCTGGAAAGCCGAGTGGAATTCAAATTGAAATAGGTTGCAGGGTTTTTCCTCCGAAGTTCAGCGTGCCTAAGACGGCGGGATGTGCTAATATTCCGCCAGCCGATTCATTGCCGGGGGAAAACGAGCGTGAAACCCCTCACCGTCTTGGTCCCTTTCAGCCGGGAACCTTTATTCGATAAAAACCTGAATGCTTTTCTAGCCTCCGATCTCGTTGAGGAGGTTGTGGTTCTGTGTCCGGAATCGGTCCAACTCTCGAAAGACCGGTGCAAGAGCATCGCGGCCACGGATTTTTTTTCGAGTGGGACACTCCGCTTCATTCTGGAGGCGTGTAGAACGGAATATCTGCTTTTTCTCCTCCCGGGGATAGAAGAAATTCTTCTGGAGGCCGACACCCTGGATCAATTCTGCGACACCGCCGGACTCACAGGGGCAGGCGTGGTCTACTCGGATTTTTATGACCTCGTCGGGCCCGGGAAAATCCATCATCTGCTCAACGACTATCAACCGGGCAGCGTCCGCGACGATTTCGATTTCGGCCCCATGGTGCTCTTTTCCGTCTCTGCGATCCGGGCGGCCCTCGACAAACACGGGGACATTCCGAAGGTTGAATTTGCCGGCCTTTACGATCTGCGCCTCAAGGTCTCCATCGACCACCCCATCTACCACATCCGGAAGCCGCTTTACGCCGCAAAGGTTCCGGATGGGCCGCCGGACGTTTTAAAAAGCTTCTCCTACGTTGATCCCCGCAACGAGGCCTCCCAGAAAGAAATGGAGACCGTCTTCACGGATTATCTGAAGAAGATCGACGCCTACCTGTCACCGCATTTCAAAGAGGCGGAACGGGTGCCTTACCCTTTTCCGGTGGAGGCCAGTGTTGTCATCCCCGTGCGAAACCGGAAGGAAACAATCGCCGGAGCTGTGAAAAGCGCCCTCTCACAGCAGACGGACTTTCCCTTCAACGTCATCGTCGTTGACAACCACTCGACGGATGGCACGACCGTCGTCCTGGGCGATCTCGACCGGCAATATTCCGCCCTGAAGCACGTCATCCCCGAGCGACGCGATCTGGGCATTGGCGGATGCTGGAACGAAGCCCTGTTCTCCGAGGCCTGCGGGCGTTATGTGATACAGCTTGACTCCGACGATCTATACAGCAGCAACGGCTCGCTCCAGAAAATCATGGATGTTTTTCATCGGGGCAGTTTTGCCATGGTCATCGGTTCCTATACGCTCGTGAACGCCGACCTGAAGGAAATCCCGCCGGGCCTTATCGATCACCGGGAATGGACCGACGAAAACGGCCGCAACAACGCGCTGCGCATCAACGGCCTGGGAGCCCCGCGCGCATTCAACACGCATATCATGCGGAAGATCGAGTTTCTCAACGTCAGTTACGGCGAGGATTACGCGGCGGAGCTGCGCATCTGCCGTGAATACAGGATCGGGAGAGTCTATGAGAGCCTCTATTGGTGCCGGCGCTGGTCGGGCAACACCGACGCATCTCTCCGCATCGAAGAGGTGAACCGCAACGATGCCTTCAAAGACAAGGTTCGCACAAATGAAATCCTCGCCCGTCAGAAAATGAACCGAGGAGTATAAACAAAAGCTGTGGGAATCATCATCCGGCCCTGGTTGAAAACGGATCTGGAAGACCTCCGCAGGATCACCTGGCAGTCCTGGATCGCCACCTATTCGAGCTTCATCCCCGAAATCGACCTCAAGGCCTATTTTGACATCTACTATGACCGGGGGGCTTTCTCGGCCGTGTTCACCGACCCTTCAGCGCACGGCTACGTCGCCGAGATCGATGACTGCATGGCCGGCTACGCCAGGATCCTCTTCAACAGGGAAGAAAATCGTCTTTATCTCACCGCGCTCTATCTCCTACCGGACTTCCAGGGTCGGGGGATCGGAAAGCGACTCATCAGGGCGGTGGAGGAACACGCCGCTGAAAGGCATATCGAGGAGATCCGGGTCGGTGTGATGGTTCAGAACAGTCGGGCGCTTGGTTTTTACGAAAAAGGGGGGTTTCAATTTATCCGGGAAGAGCCCTTCACCATGGGCAAAACGACCGTCAGCCACTTCATCGGCTATAAAAAGATGGGGCGTAGAGCGAAAATCTCGACAAGCCAGCGGAATATCTTTGCGGTCTTCGACGGCGCTCGAAACCAGCGCGGCCTTCAGGATCTGTGCCTCGATCTACTTTCAGGGCAGAAGCATGGCTGGGATGACTTACGGAAAGGTTATGAGCTTCTGAAGACGGTCAAGGAAAGGGAAGTGCCGTGCGGGGGATTCACGGTCCGTCTCCAGTTTAACCCCGGAAGGATCACAAGCAGCACGGCCGTTGTCAGCGATGAGGCCGTCCGGAACCGTCCCTGTTTCCTCTGCGTGGAAAACCTGCCCGAGAAGCAGGCGGGGGTTCTTTACCGGGACGAGTTCTTGATCCTGTGCAACCCCATGCCCATTTTCCCTTTCCACTTCACGATCTCCCATATCGATCATCGGGCCCAGATGATCGATCCAAACATCCGGGTCTTCCTGCGACTCATGGCGGACCTCGGTCCCGATTGGGTGATTCTGTATAACGGTGCCAAATGCGGGGCCTCCGCGCCGGATCACCTGCACCTTCAGGCATGTCCCTCGGGGAGGATGCCTGTGGGGCTTGAAATCGAAGAAGAAAAGAGATGGGTTTCGATGAAAAAGGCGGATGGTGTCACTCTCTGCCGCGCGCTCAATCTCGGACGAGAAGTCCTGATCCTCGAGGGAAGTGATCCCGCGCGCGTGGAGAATGTCTTCAGGAAGTTTACGGCATCCCTTCGGAAAACGGTCGGCACCGCCGAAGAGCCCCTGCTGAATATCGCTGGCTTTTGCAGAGGCGGCAAATGGCGTCTTCTCATCTTTCCCCGCGGGAAGCATCGTCCGGATGCCTTTTTCAGGGAGGGGGATGACCGGGTGGTTATCAGTCCGGGGGTTATCGACATGGGCGGCGCCCTGATCATCCCCGTTGAGAGGGATTTTGAAAGGCTCGACGCAGCCGCGGTGGAGACTATCTACAGGGAAGTCTCCCTCGACGAAGAGACCGTCGAAAAGGCCATCGACGCCATGACAGGGTGACTTTCAGGAAACCCTTGCCACCAGGATCCCCATGCGCCTGCGACTGCGCATGAGATAGCGGTACAAGGTTTCGTGCGACAGAACAACCTTCCCGTGCAGGCTCGAGGCGTGAAGCAGGTGGATCCTTCCTCTTACCCTCACTGCAAGCCCCACATGCTGAACATCGAGCCCCTCTTGATTCGTCGCAATGGCGATCACATCGCCATCCTGGATTTGCTCCTCCTGGCGCCTCAGGGCCTTTTTCGGCACGACGGCGATCGTTCTTTGGCTGAGCATCCTCTCTATGGCCCTAACCCTCTTGTAAATGTCTTTGTCTTTCAGCGCGGGATAGGCATCCAGGTTTTTTGTCATGAAGCTGATGACCCTCCGGAGAGGCTTTCCTCCCGCTTCCGCCGAGACATCCCGGATGAAACCCTTCTTCCGGTTATCGTGGATCCATTCTGAAAAATAATGAAGCCTCGAGGGATAACCCCGCAGACGGCCTCCGCGATAGCGGATCTCCCGGAGCAGCCCCCTAAAATGGGAGGAGGATCGATCCTCCGACCTCAGAAGCCGGGTGAGGGCCACGACATTTTCAACGAAGGTGAAGCAGTCAAACTTCCTTAAATTGACGACAAGACGCTCGGGCCCCACCGCTTCGAGTGTGCCGGAAGCGTAAGACGCCCCGAGGAAGAATCTCCCGATCTCGAGCACGAGCCGGCCCGGGGGTAACGGTGAGACCCCCTTCCTGCCCAGCGAGCCAACCAGTCTTTTAAAAATTCTAAGATCCTGAACCTGATGTTTCAATTTTATCTCCTTCCCTGGCGAATCAGGTACCCGCCTTCCGGCAGGCTTCTTCAATGATATGAAGGACTTCACCCTGGATCTTTTCGAGATGCGCCCTGTCTCTGAAGCTTTCCGTGTAGATCTTGATGACGTTTTCCGTACCGGAGGGCCGCACGGCAAACCAGCCGTTTTCGGTGACGACCTTCAGTCCTCCGATCAAAGCGTTATTCGCCGGTGCCCTTGTCAGCCTGGCGATGATTTTCTCCCCGGCGACCTCGTCCATCACTATGTCATCCGGGGAGAGCTTCCCGACGGCCATTTTCTGACCGGGTGATGCCGGCATGTCCATCCGCTCGTACAGGGGATCGCCGAACATCCCGGTCAGTTGCCGGTAGTGCTCGGCGGGGTCCCGTCCGGTTCTTGCAGTGATCTCTGCTGACAGAAGACCCATGATGATGCCGTCCTTGTCCGTGGTCCAGACCGTGCCGTCCTTGCGTAAAAAGGCGGCCCCGGCGCTTTCCTCGCCGCCGAAGGCGCAGGTTCCTTCCATCAGACCCCGAACGAACCACTTGAAACCGACGGGCACTTCGAAGAGCCTCTTTCCCAGATACTTTGCCACGCGGTCGATCATGCTGCTCGAAACGAGCGTCTTGCCGATGGCGGCATCCCTCCGCCACCCGCGCCGGTTCTGGAAGAGATACCAGATAGAGACAGCCAGATAGTGATTGGGATTCATGAGCCCTGCGCTCCGAGTCACGATACCATGCCGGTCACAGTCGGCATCGTTGCCGAAAGCGATGTCATAGCGGTCTTTCAGGGCGATGAGCCCTGCCATGGCATAGGGCGAGGAGCAATCGGTGCGGATCTTGCCGTCATGGTCCAGGGTCATAAAAGAGAATGTCGGATCGACGACCCTGTTGACGACGTCGATTGCAAACCCGTATCGCTCCGCAATGGGTCCCCAGAAGGCGATGGACGACCCGCCCATGGGATCCGCGCCGATCCGGATGTCTGCGCCCCGGATGACGTCGGTTTCGATAACGTTCTGGAGATCTTCCACAAAGGGTTTGACGTAGTCGTATTCGTAGGTGGTGCCTGCCCGGACGGCTTTCTCAAAGGGGACCCGTTTTACATCTTTCAGCCCCTGCCTGATGAGATCATTGGCTCTTGCCTGCACCCACCGGGTGACATCCACATCGGCCGGTCCGCCGTGGGGGGGGTTATACTTAAATCCACCGTCCTCCGGGGGGTTGTGAGAGGGCGTGATCACGATACCGTCGGCCAGTCCCGATTCTCTGCCTCGATTATAAGTGACGATGGCGTGAGAGATCACCGGTGTCGGTGTGTAGCCGCGTCCTTTCTGTATCATGACATCCACGCCATGTGCCGCCAGGACCTCCAGGGCTGTCATAAAACTGGGCTCTGAGAGGGCATGGGTGTCTATGCCCAGAAAAAGCGGCCCTGTGATGCCCCTGGAGGATCGAAATTCACAGATGGCCCGGGTAATGGCGCAGATGTGATCTTCGTTGAAGCTTTTCGAAAAAGAAGAGCCTCTGTGCCCCGATGTCCCGAAGGCCACCTGCTCAAGAGGATCCGCCGCATCGGGATGGAGCGCGTAATAAGCGCGCACCAGCTTCGGAACATTGACCAGACTTTCCGGCGGAGCCGGTTTCCCGGCCAGGGGATGTAACATGATCAGGACCTCCATCGCCACGTGCTCAGTGAAAACTTGTAAGATCTTCCGGAAATCTTTTCAATCTGAAATATCAGGGAGCTGCCGTCTCCCTGTCGAGGTCGGTGTGATGCACCCGCTTCAACAGCCGGGCCATCCGATCCCGATTGATCTCGATGAATAAAAGCGATATAAAGTCATCAGATCGTTCCAGGATATTTGATGGATCATTTATGAAAGCCCTTGCCGTCACGCTGCCCCTTCCTTACCGGCCGGAGGACATCAGACACTACCTCGAAATCGTCACGGGAAAGACCGTTTATCTGACGCTTATAGAGGACTCTCCCTCGATTGTCTCCTGGCGCGAAACACCGGAAGGAGACTTTCGTATCCGGCTGCACCGTATCCTCCTCGGCGCCGACGAGGCGATCTTCAGCGAGGTGGCGGAAGGGATCAATAAAGACCGCAACAGATTCCCCCTCATGCGGGAGTTCATCCGCCGGAATCGGACGGAGCTTCTGCAGAGCGACCAGAGCAGGGGGAAGGTCAGCACAAAGGGCAGGGCCTATGAACTGGACAAAATATATGCGGACATCAACCGGCAGTATTTCGCGAACGGGGTCACTGCCGGCATCACCTGGGGAAGAAATTCAAGAAAACGGGGCATACGGCAGAGGACCCTTGGGTGTTACGATGAGAGGACTCGCGTCATCCGGATCAACCCCTGTCTGGACCGGAAGAACATCCCCCTTTACGTCATCGAAAGTGTCGTGTATCACGAAATGCTCCACGCCTTTCTGGGAATTCAGATCGTCGAGGGGAGGCGGAGGATGCATACGCCCCAGTTCCGGCGGATGGAGCGAGGCTTCAGCGATTATGAAAAGGCCCGGAAGTGGGAAGAGGATCACGGCTACCGGTGAGATCCCTGACCGGGAAATTGATCGTGAAGGGGTTCGTCGGATCCGGTGCAGGGGTGATGCCCCGGCCCCGGGGACAATAAAAGGAGGACAGAATGAAGCTGCAGGATCTCTTTAGACTGAACGGGAAGGTTGCCCTGATTACGGGCGGCGGAAGGGGAATCGGCCGATTCATCGCCACCGGTCTTGCCGAGGCAGGGGCGGATCTGGTCATCGCCTCGAGAAAGATGAAAAATCTCGAGACGACGGCCGAAGAGATACGGAAAAATTTCGGCGTGCGCGTTCTTCCCGTCGCCTGTGACCTGGCAAAAGAGGAGGACATCGAAAGACTCGTCAGCACCGCCGTCGAACAATTTTCACGTATCGACATCCTCGTCAACAACGCCGGTGCCACATGGGGGGCGCCGACGCTCGAATTCCCACTCGAACGCTGGGATCAACTCTTCAGCGTGAACGTGAGGGGCGTGTGGATCCTGACCCAGAAAGTGGCCCGTGTCATGAAGAAGCAGGGTGGGGGGAATATCATCAACATCTCCTCGATCATGGCCTTCAGGGGATCAGACGAAAAAATCCATCCGGCCGTGCCGTACAACTCCACGAAGGCTGCCATCAACCTGCTGACGATGAATCTGGCCGTGAAACTGGCCCCTTACAAGATCAGGGTCAACGCGATCGCGCCCGGGTTTTTCCGGACCGACATGATGACCTACATCGAGAAGCCCGAATTCAAGGAGGAGTACGAGCAGATGATCGGCCTGATCCCGATGAGGAGGGTCGGGGACATCGACGACATGAAGGGGCTTGCCGTTTTTCTCGCGTCCGATGCATCGGCCTACATGACCGGTCAGGTCGTGGCGAATGACGGCGGTTATCTCGCCCGATAGTAGAAAGAGTCATTAAAATCAACATGCCGTGGATCTTTTCCAACAAGTCCATGGACCGAAAAAGAACCTACCGCTCAGAATACGAAAAACGGAGCAAACCTCCAGATGTTTCAGGAAAGGGATCAAAATGTCTGAACCCCAAAATGACCTTCCGGAGACCTTCTGGAAGTGTGAAAATTGCGGATATACCTTCAAGGCCAATGAACTTCCTGAAAAATGCCCCTCCTGCCAGCACAAGTGCGAATTCAGGAACGTGATGTGCTACACACCGGAATGCGGATTCAAGGGGGTCGATCCGCGCTTGAAGTAGCAGGGAAGCGCTTTCTCCGAAAACGGAGCCTGGTTTGAGGACCCGGGAATGGTCTCGATGCCATGGTACGAAGGTGATTTTTTGATCATCCCTGGAGACGAAAAAAAAGACTTGTAATCATGGAACCATCTGGATTATTAATAACGTCCGAAAAATATTACCCGGACGAAGGGTCATTCCTGATCTGTCCCGGGCTCATGAATCCCGACATGGCCTGAATCGAAACGCGCAGGCGCTATCCATGGGAGAGCCCGGAGGATGATAGATGAGAAAATTTACCGCCATCATAGCCGCCGCTGTCCGCGAAGGATTCTCCGATGTCCACATCACGGGCGGACACCCGATGGTTTATCGTAAAAACGGACGTATCCAGGCTGAGGATTCCGTGCGGTGGACGCCGCAGGAAGTCGATGGCCTCGTGCGGAAGCTCCTCACGCCCAATCAGCTCCGGGAACTGGCCAGAGAGTGGTCCTCGGATCTGGCCCTCAGTGTTTACGGCGTGCGGCTCCGGCTGAATGTTTTCAACACCACCCGGGGCGTGAGCCTCGCCATCCGCCTTCTGCCCGGAACGATTCCCACGGTCGACAAGCTCAACCTTCACCCCTCCATGGAGCAGATCGCCGAGGTGAAGGCCGGTCTCGTCCTGATGTGCGGGGCCACCGGTTCAGGCAAGTCGACGACAATCGCGGCCGTCGTCGACGAGATCAACCGCAACCGGGCGGCCCACATCGTGACCCTGGAGGACCCCATTGAATACCGTTATCTCTCGAAGAAGTCCTTCATCGAACAGCGGGAGCTGGGGACGCATGTCCCCACCTTCGAAAAGGGCCTCCTCGACGTCCTGAGGGAGGATCCGGATGTCATCGTCATCGGCGAGCTCAGGGAACCGGAGGTCATGCGCCTGACATTGAATGCCGCCGAATCGGGTCACCTGGTCATCGCCTCCCTCCACGCCACAAACGCCGAAGATGCCCTCTACCGGCTCTGCAATTCCTTCCCCGTCGAAGCGCAGGAGGAGATCCGCTTCCAGCTTGCCTCGACCCTGCAGTGGATTATCATACAGCAGCTCACCTTCCGGGAAGATATCGGCTTTCGGATCCCCGTCCTCTCCATCGTCCGCGGTACCCAGGCCGTCAAGGGACTGATCCGGGAAAACAAGATCCCCCAGATCGAAAGCGCCATCCAGATGGGCAAGGCCGACGGCATGTTCACGATGGAGCGATACCTGCGTGATTTCATCGGTGCTAAGAAAAATTTCGTGCCGCCTTCAGAGAACTTCAAGCCTTCGCCGGAGATCAGCCAGGATATCATCTATACGTCGCCCCTCGTTGACCCGGATGCAAGCATTTTGAGGCCGAGGAGGCCGGCACCCGTCCAGGAAGTAAAACCTGCAGCCGTTCCGGGACAGCAGGCTGATTTCGGTCCCGAAGAGCACGTCCACAGTTTTGACGAAAAAGCGACGGTCGACGAGCTGATCGCCCAGATCAAGAACTCCAAGAAGTTCAAAGAATAAATCACATCTTGAATCAAAGGGTTATAATTCATCCCCCCACTTCTGCCACCCCCCTGACTACTTTGGACACCTTTCGATTTTCACATTTTTGAGACGAAAAATCGCAAAACAGTCAAATTTCCTGCATGGACGGGTGTTTCTAAGAATTTCCCATCCGGAAGAAACATTCTAATGTCTGAAAAACACGGGCTTTTTATTTCGAGCGACAAAAAATGCCTGGCATGAAAAATGCTCGAATTATTAAGGTCTTTCCATTTCCTGCCGATAAAAAGAGAGGGAACAATTTAGTTTTTACATCCTTTCACCGGCTCTAGCCCTTTAGGAGGAGGGTAGCCATGAACAAGTTCAGCAAAGTCATAGAGGCAGCTGTGCGTGATGAGTACTCCGACGTTCACATCACGGGGGGCCATCCCATGGTGTTCCGCAAGAACGGCCAGGTCCAGTTCGACAAGGTCGGTCGGTGGAACCACGGGGAAGTCGATGCTCTGGTCAAGAACATATTGTCGCCGCGGCAGCTCCAGATGCTGAAGCACCGGCTTTCGGTGGACCTCGCCATGAGCATTCACCAGGTCAGGATCCGGCTGAACGTTTTCAGCACGACCCGGGGCTTGAGTCTTGCCATCCGCCTGCTCCCCGGAACCGTACCCTCTGTAGAGAAACTGAACCTTCATCCCTCCCTCCAGCAGATTGCGGAGGTCAAGGCCGGTCTCGTTCTCGTCTGCGGCGCCACCGGCTCCGGCAAATCAACGACGATTGCCGCCCTCATCGACGAAATCAACCGCGTCCGGGCCGCCCACATCGTGACCCTCGAGGACCCGATCGAATATCGTTTCACATCAAAGAAATCCTTCATCGAGCAGCGCGAGCTGGGGACGCATATGCCTACTTTCGAGCAGGGTCTGCTTGATGTCCTGCGAGAGGCGCCGGACGTCATCGTCGTCGGCGAGCTCAGGGAACCCCAAGTGATGCGTCTGACACTGAACGCCGCCGAATCGGGCCATCTCGTCATCGCGTCCATTCACGCCTCGAATGCCGAGGATGCCCTCTACAGGCTCTGCAATTCCTTTCCCATCGAGGCACAGGAGGAGATCCGCTACCAGGTGGCCTCCACCCTTCACTGGGTCCTGATACAGCAACTCGCCTACATGGAAAAAGTCGGGTTCAGGGTGCCCGTCCTCTCCATTGCCCGGGGAACCCAGTCCGTCAAGGGGATCATCCGCGAAAACAAGATCCCCCAGATCGAGAGCATCATCCAGATGGGAAAGAGCGAAGGGATGTTCACGATGGACCGTTATCTCAAGGAATACCTGCTCACGCGTCCATCCTTCGTGCCGCCGTCTGAGAACTTCCGGCCCTCACCGGAATTGGCCCAGGATCTTGTCTACCACTCACCCCTCGTCGACGGGGATGGTCTGTCCCAGAGGACGGCAGATCCCCATCATGGCGCGGACGCCGGCACGGCTGCTCTGCAGAGGCAGGCTCAACCCGGCGCGGCCTTCCACCCAGGTAACGGAAATGGCGCGGAGAAGTTCTACCGCGGTCAGCCGGACAACGGAAACAGCCTTGCGAAGACTGATCAGCCTTACGCCGAGGGCGGACGGGATTTCGGTCAGGCCGCGGACGGCGTCGAGAGCTCAGGGCCTCAACTCATCATCGACGAGAAGGCCACCGTCGACGAGCTCATCGCGCAGATCAGCAACTTCGGCCGGCAGAAAACCTGAGGGTCTTCCAGGGATGTCTGACTTGGTTTTGTTTCAGCGCCTCTTCTGACCGGTGAGCGTAAAATCTTATTCCGTCCCTTTTCGCGCACCCCTTTGTTCTCTACCCCCGCATCCATCTTTCTTTATGCCGGCTCCGACCCATCATCCTTTTTCCACAGGGCATCGTAGAAAGCGCCCTAAGCACTTCAAACAAAAAAAGGGGGCCTCTCCATATTGAGAGACCCCTCTTAATTTTCAACACCTTGACCGGGAGGCCCTTAATACTGAATGGGCTGGAGAAACCCCGGTTTTGCCGGCATTGCACTCTCGCCGAAGCGTATGGCAAAATTGTCGAAGTAGGACGAGGAAATTGAGGGTCCGTAGGCGTGCAGTCCGACCTCCGGCCTGTCCGACGGGAAGGTCCCTGAATCCGGCGTGATGAAGGGCGAACTCGTCTCAAGAATACGAAACATATCGGGCTGGCCGGTGGAACTGTTCGTCTCGGCGTAGAAACCCGTGACGGTGGCCGAGTCGCTCACATACATTCTCACAAGGGTGAAATAGTCATTTCCCGTGGTGATCGTCGTGGCCCCGCCGCTCAACACATCATCGGGGGGCCAGTAGACCTCCCCGCGCAAGACGCGTTTGCGGTTGCATTCCCACCAGACGCCGTTGGGGTCCCAGGGCGTCGTGTTGGGTGATTTCAGAAACGGGCTCTGTGTCTGATCGTCAGGGTCGGCCACGAAGACCTGTATCCAGTTATCCTTGGGTCTGAATGCCGATACGGTAGCCAGGGCCGTACCCCCGACATACAGGGATCCTGCGGAGAATGTGTACGGCCTTACTGAGCCGCCGGAATCCTTAATCACATCCAGGATGAGAGCCCCCTGTGCCGTGCCGTTCCATGTTTTGTTGGACCCTGGGTATGCGAACACGGGCTCACGGCTCACCCTGGCTATGGCCGTGGGTGAATCCACCGCTCCCTGGTAAACGATGTCGCCGACCTTGATCCTATGTAAACTTGCATCTCCACCATTTGTAAAGGTAATGGATGGCGCTTCCTTGACTCTGACCAGAACGGTGATCCATTTTCTCATCCTGTCATCCTGACTGTCTGTTTTCGGGGAAAGGTGCAGATAATCCCGCTGAAGGCTGCCGCTCGTCCACCCCTCCCTCGTCTCCTTGGATGCCAGCTGCGTCCAGATGGGTTTCTGGGCGAGGATGGTGTGGGTGCCTGAACCCGTGTTTTGTATCTGTATCAGGCCTGTCCAGCAGCTGGTCCCGTCAATCCAAACCTTTTGGGCATGGGCCACCGTGTCGAAGAGGTAGTAGTAATAGACTCCGCTTACCTGAACCTTTCGGACATAATAGTCCTCTCCCGAAACGAGGGGCGTGGGCAGCGTCCCCGTAGTCTGGAACTTCACATGAGCGCCGTTTGTGAGCCAGAGGGTGCTGATAATGGCCCTTGAGGGAATTGACAGATCGTCGGGATTTAGGGCATAAGTAGAGGGTGTGCAGTACCTCGGAGCGTCCGTGTATGAGCCGTGGACATCCACCACCTTGTCGGTGCCGAAATTTTCTTGATCAGGGTAAGTCTTCCTCCAGAGCGAGAGACCGGGGGTATATCGGTAGGCGGAGCAGTTTATGTTATCGGGTTGCGTATCACATCCCGCGATACCGGTGAGGGTATCCCTGTGGGCGAAGCTGAGGCCGTAGCAGTTTGCCTGCCTGTCCATCCTGAAGAGAAGGCCGTTCGCATACACGTCATAGTTAGGCAGGTCGATGTACATCTTCGCCTGGAGATCATAACTGAGAAAATGGCCGGCCCTTGCCCATTCCTGGTCAAGCGGCACGCCGGCGCCCGCCCAGTTAAATCCGAGGGTGTTTTCCGCTATGGATGGGGCGGGCACACCGCCTCCACATCCACCTGAATCGACATTTAGCCCGCTCGGATCAGTATAGGCCGCTG
Source organism: Deltaproteobacteria bacterium (assembly GCA_026388445.1). Classification (GTDB taxonomy): domain Bacteria; phylum Desulfobacterota; class Syntrophia; order Syntrophales; family UBA2192; genus JAPLJU01. The sequence goes on along the minus strand of JAPLJU010000083.1, from coordinate 9,437 downwards.
TGAAATGCAGTGCCGGGCCTCCCCCGTCCACGGAGGCGGCCATCTCCTGGGTGCCGATGTGACTGGTGTGGTCACCCATGAACCAGTCTCGAGCGAGGTTGCCCCAGTTCGCCGTGTACTCCGACTTCGGGTTCGCCGCGCTTCCGATATAACCGACGGGCACGATATAGTTCACGACGCGCTTCGTTTCCATAGCTGAGCCCGCCGAGAGAAGTCCTGTCGATCTTAACCGGATCGCCTTGCCGAGAACGATCCTGCTTTGAGCCGGGATCGTCACCGCCTGGGTGGTCCCGGGAGCGATTGCGGGGTCGCGGATCCCTCTCAGTTGATAGGTACCCGAGCCTGCATCAACGAAAAGCTCGTCGTAGCTCAGGGTCCGGACAGCGTCACTTCCCTGCTCCTTGACGGTGAACATGCCGTTTCGCTGAGGAAACATAGCGTAGCCGCTATCCGCCTGGAGTGAAATAAAGCTTCCATACTGGTTCACATTGAATGTCTGGCTGCTGTTCACACCCAGGGTGACGGGGTAAATCAAGCATCCCACGGGGTAGGACTCCTGCCAGGCGCTGGTTTTCGTAAAAGTTATCCCGCTGGGCGGATTGAGTGTGACACTTGCTATCTGCTCGTATTGGATGTTTCCGTCGGGTTTTTTGATCTGAATCCAACCATTTGCGTACTGAGCTGCGTCAAGTGGAAGCCCGCCGAAGACCTTCGCCTCGAGGTTATTTCCCGCGGGAAGGGCCGTCGTCTGGTACCAGTAGGGGTAGACCTGCAGATTGAATTGCCCTTCGGTACCCAGGGTGAAGGTGTCGTTGTGCATGCCCTCCAGGGCTGTCTGCCTTGTGGCCTCGTCGGCGGCATTCATATAGACACTTGCCGCGTAGCGGAACCCGGATTCCGCGAGGTAGAAGGCACGCATCCCCCTGCTCCCCCCAAGCTGAGAGAATGTTGACGTCGTGAAGAAGGAGAGCATCATCGCCCCGAGGGTAGCGAAGATGATCATGGTGATGACAACGGCCACGAGGACGGCACCTCTCTGATCTCTTAACATGGCTGGTACTCCTTTAGGGCAATAGACATCGTGACGGGATTTTCTGGACCAAAACCACAGGGCGCACAGAACGATCGGTATCCCCGGAGGGAAGTAAAGTGCGAAGAAGGCGAAGACAACAAAAGGAAGAAGGACGAACTGCGCGATCCCGCAGGCCCAGGGTCTGCCCTGGATGAGGGAGGCGAGCACGGGGCCGACGCTGTAATAGGCGCGTACAAGGGCCTTTCCGCCATCCCATGTAAGAAGGTACCGGTCCCTGAATTCCCTGAGAAGAAGGACCATGGGATGATCGGCCCGCCCGTAGGCGGCCGTGGCGACAAAACAGGATGCATAGTTCGCCTGATCGGGCGGTGTCACGGGCGTGGGCTGTCCGCCGAGGCTGTTGATGTTGCGCGGATGGACCTGCGTCACAAAAGGATTATCCGGACGTTGTGGAAAGGTCAACCGAATCTCGATGGTGGCCAGACGCTGGAGGGGGTCGCTGGCTGGCTGCCAGGGGACACCATCTCTGTAATACGTCAGGGTGAAGCTGCTGACGCCGTCCACGAGCACATCACCGTTATGGAAGTCGGGGGTCGTGTTGCGGGCGTCTTCTGCGATCTTGAGCTGCGAGCCGTCAAGGCCGATGGCGAACGTTCTGACGGTGCTGCTCGACGTCGGCGAAAGACTCTCGATGATGATCGAGTCGGCCTTCGCGTTACTGCTCTGGCTCGGGATGTTCACGAACTCGGAGAGGTGCCGGCTCAGGCGAAGCAAGGCAAGCTGCGATTTCTGGGCAAGGGACTGGTTTTCCTTCGCGGCCAGGTACCCGTTCAGCCCCGCCACGATGGCCGAACCCGCAACGGAGGCGATGAGTCCTACAATCATAAGAGAAAGCATGATCTCAAGCAGTGTGAAGCCGCCCTGTTTTTTCATGGATCACTCCTAAAATTCTCCCTGCTATCTGGTGAAAAGGGCCGTCAGGGTCTGATTATTCCTCGCGATGGTCACCTTGAGTACCCTGAAGGCTCCGGCGCCGCCGTCAACGACTTCATTGTTAGACCCGTCAAAATAGACGTATTGTGCCGCCGGCACCGTATATCCGCTCCCATAGTAATTAGGCGTCTGGACACGGGTCCTGAACTCCGAGAGAAAATTCGGCCTTGTGGCTGCCAGGTATTTGTAGTTCGAGGTCATATTGTCCATGACGTACTGGAGCCTGCCGACATCGTCTGTCCGTATGATCGGATCGGCGCTTTTGAGGAAGCTCGTGCCGAGAAACTGCACGAGTATGGCACCCATGATGGAGGCCACGATGAGTGTCACGATGACCTCGATGAGGGTGAAGCCCCGCCGGTTTTTCATCTTCGGGATGGAAGTTTTCATGGTATGAACCCCGTGTTTTTCGTGATCTTTATGTTGGCAGGGGGCTCCGAGCCCTTCGTCATCGTCAGGGTGATATCATCTGTCGCGGCCGGCGAACCCGATGCGCTCGTAGAGGGGATGCCCCATCCGCTGCTGAAGGATACAATCGTTAACACTGGGCCTATCGAAAATCCTGAATCTGGAGGGGGATAGGTCAAGCTGTTTTCGCCCGGGAGCAGAACCCGGTTGTCGGTACTTTGATCCTTGAAGAGGCAGTAAGTGCTTCCGTCGATGATGTAGATCCCCCAGTTTTTATCGCTCTGCATGGCCATGGCCTGGGCGTAACGGAGGTGTCCCTTGAAAAGTTCCACCTGGGGGCCCAGATCGATGGTATCCTTCCTGAAAAAGGTGGCTGAGGCCGCGACGGCGGCGATGACGCCGACGATGAAAAGGACCGTGATGAGCTCGATCAAGGTGAAGCCGCCACAGTTTCTGATTCCATATTTTTCTTTTTTGATCCTAAGTCGTTGCATAGCACTTCCTGTAGTTGTAAACGATTCTGAGGAGAAAAAGTCCGCCGACAATCCCCGTGCCGACGAGGGAGAAGAGGAACACAAGGGCGATGGGGAACCCGGCGGTCACGTGGATCGCGATTCCATTGACGATGAAAAACCCGATGAGAAGAAGCGATCCCTGGTATGCGACCCTGATCGCCGTCTGGCCGTTTTTGAGAAGGGCCACACCCATGGCACCGAGCCAGAGGGCCGTGAAGAGGGAGATGTAGGGCTGGAGCTTGATCCAGGTCACGGCGGCCCAGCGCGGGTCGAGTTTGTTGAGCCCGATCATCAGGATCAGGCTGATAATGAGGTAATAGAGCCCGCCCATGAGGTAGTAGAAGGAACATTCGGGGCGGCTGACATTGCCGGAGAAGGCCTTTACCAGATCGATACTCGCCGTCCGCGGCCTGAAGAGGAATTCCCACACCGCATCCAGACGGCTCCCCGGCGCTTCGGAAAGACGGGAGAGGACCCGCGCCTTCAGATCGGCCGGAGGCTCGACGGCCTTCACTTCGGCGGCCAGGCAGGCAATGGATTTGAGATCCTGCCATTTCTTCAGGAGGTCGGGCTTATCGAGCAACACCCGGGAAAGGTTTTCATCCTCCTCCGGGGTCAGCTCTCCGAGCAGGGACTTCTCGATGAATTTTTCAATGTCTTTTTCTGTCATGTCCTCATCCTGTTTTTTGGTCCGGCCGCTCTTCCCGCATGAGGACCCGCAATTGCTCGAGCCCCCGGTAGACGTTCATCTTGGCGCTGCTCAGGGACCCCCCGGATGCCTCCGCAATATCCTCGAATGAAAGCCCCTGATAAAACCTCAAAACAACGGCCTCTCTCAAAGCCTCTGGAAGCCGGTAAAGCGACGCGTTCAATGCCCTCACATCGTCCTGACGGATCGCGCATCCTTCGGGGTTGTCGACCTCCTCCCGAGACGGGACCTGACCGTAGCTATCCAGGGTCTGAAGGGGAATCCCTTTCTTCAGGTGGTTTCTGACCAGGTTCAGCGATATCGTGTACAGCCACGTGAAGAACTTGCTCCCCTTTTTGAAACTCCTGAGCGCGGCGTATGCCCGTATAAAAGTTTCCTGGGTCAGGTCATCGGCGTCCTGGTGATTTCCCGTCATCCGGTAGGCCAGGTTGAATATCGGCCCTTTGTATCGCTCTACCAGAGTGCCGTAAGCATCCCGTTTTCCTCCGAGAACGCGCTCGATGATGTCTTGATCCTTGTCCTGACTCATATACAACTCTAAGGATAAAAAAGTCACAAAAGATGGCGAATAAGGCCTTCGAGTTCGACCAGGACAGGGAGAGATGATAAACCTTATTCAAGGCTCCGACCAGGGGGCATGCATCACATCGCCGATATTATTATAATATATCGAAAAAGCTACAACTTTTCTTAATAGAAAAGCGAGCAAATATAATACCAGATCCTCTTAACCTAGCCACCGGGGATCCCCGTTACCCCGTACACCCCACCCATGCGGAACCCCTTGTTCCTGCGGGCTTTTTCGCCTGATTTTTAACCGGCATCATTATACATGACCCCCCGGCTCTGGCATATTAGTTGAATATTACAAGAAAATACGCCATATTAGTGCATCTTGCCACTGTTTAAGCCGGCACCGGGGCCGGGGGACCTCCCCCCAAAAAAATGAACCTCCGGTCCGCCGGAAGGGGCATCTGAAAACGATGAAGCCTGAAATCAGCGTCATCATACCCGCCTACAATGAAAAAGAGGGGATCGCCTCGGTTGCAGCCAGGATCCACGAGGTCATGAAGACCCTCGGCCTCCTTTATGAAATCATCGTTGTGGACGACGGGTCTGCGGACGGGACCGCCGAGGCGGCCAGGGCGGCAGGGGCCTCCGTCATCTCGCATCCCTACAATATCGGAAACGGTGCCGCCGTCAAAACGGGCATCCGAAACGCCCGGGGCAATAAGCTCGTGATCCTCGACGCCGACGGACAGCACAGCCCCGAAGACATCCCGCGGCTCCTCGAAAAGCTGGGGCCTTATGACATGGCCGTCGGTGCACGCTCCGGCGATTCGGAAACGAGTCTTCACCGGGATGCGGCCAATAAGATCTACAACCTTTTCGCGAGCTACATCTGCAAATTGAAAATTGAAGACCTGACATCCGGCTTCCGGGCGATCAAGGCCGACATCGCGCGGCGCTTCGTGTATTTGCTTCCGAACACCTTTTCCTACCCCACGACGATCACGCTTGCCATCGTCCGCGCCGGTCACAGTCTCACCTATGTCCCCATCCGGACAGCACGTCGAAAAGGAAGGAGCAAGATCAAGCTCCTTCGGGACGGGGCGAGATTTTTTCTCATTATCGTAAAGATCGCCACTCTCTTTTCGCCGCTGAGGATTTTCATCCCTGTCAGCATCTCCATGTTCCTCACGGGATTCATCTGTGGTCTCGCAAAAATTTTCATCTATGGCGAGCGATACGGTCCCACCTCGGCCATGCTGATGACGATGGCCGTCGTGGTCTTCATGGTCGGCCTCGTCTCCGAGCAGGTCGCCCAGCTGCGGTTCGACCGGAGCGAAGAGAGGAACCCTCTGTCCCCTGAGCGCTGATCGGGTCCTGAACAGGAAACTCTCCTTATGATCCATATCTTTATCGGCACGAAGGCCCAGTTCATCAAGATGGCCCCCATCATGCAGGAACTGGATCGCCGTGGCATTTGCTTCAACTTCATCGACACGGGTCAGCACGCGGGTATCACGAAAGACTTACCCGGACAATTCGGACTGCGCACCCCCGATGTCTTCCTGCGGAAAGAACGGACAAACATCAGCCGGCTCACAGAGGCGGTGATGTGGACCATCACAAATCTCTGGACCGCGGGACTGCGCACCGATGAAATCTGGAAGAAGATCTTCAGGGAAGAAAAAGGTATCTGCCTCATCCACGGCGACACCCTCACCACCTTCTTTTCCCTCCTCTATGCCAAACGCTGCGCACTCAAGGTCGCCCATGTGGAGGCCGGGCTCCGGAGCTATCACATCCTGGATCCCTTCCCGGAAGAGATCATCCGGCGGATCACCATGCAATACAGCGACCTCCTCTTCGCCCCTTCCGAATGGGCCTACCGGAATCTGCAGGAGATGAACTTCGGGGAAAAGTCTATTGATGCCGGGGGTAATACCATCCTCGACACCCTCAGGTACGTTCAACAAAAAAAAGAAGATGCAGACAGCTCCCGGGGACCCTATGTGGTGGCCACGATTCACCGCTTTGAAACGATCTTTTCCAGGAGCCGCATGGCCTTCGTTATCGAACTCCTGGAGCGCATTGCGCGCGATCGCAGGGTCCTTTTCGTCCTCCATGAGCCGACGAAGAATCAGCTTCAGCGCTTCGGCCTTCAGAACAAGATCGAACGGCTGACGTCCGTCGAGCTCCTCCCTCTGCAGCCCTACATTTCCTTTATCCAACTGTTGTCGGGAGCAGATTTTATCGTGACAGACGGCGGGAGCATCCAGGAGGAAAGTTACTTTCTCAATATCCCCTGCCTGATTATGCGGATGAAGACGGAACGGATGGAAGGGATCGGGGCGAATGCTGTGTTGGCGGAATTCGACCGGGGAAAGATTGACCGCTTCTTCGAGACGTTTCCCCGCTTGAAGCGCGATAAAAACAATCTGGATTATGTCCATCCTTCGCGAACCATCGTGGATCATCTGATGCCCTTTGCGTGAGATCATGCCCGAGAGACGGACCCATTATTCGATCATCATTCCCGTTTATAACGGCGCGGAGCACCTGGAGGCCTGTCTCACGGCCATCCTCAACCAGGACTATCCGCGCGATCAATATGAAATCATCGTTGTCAATGACGGCTCAACGGACGGGTCACCGGAGATTGCCGCCCGGTTCCCCGTGCGGATCGTCCACCTCCCGTCGAACCAGGGGCGGATTGCCGCCCGTAATGCCGGCGCGGAAGCAGCAACCCATGACATGCTCGTGTTCAATGACGTGCGGGTGGTTCCGGAGGGCGGCCTCCTCCGGAAGGCCGATATCAAAAACTACCAACCCCTGATGCCCGGGATCGAAGATGGGGGAAATGAGAGATGGGGGTTCCCGCGCTTTTTTCATTTGCTCCGATGCCGTCTTTACCATCCCTACTATCCCCTCGACGGATCGCCTGTGGAGGTCTTCATCCGTGCCGAAAACTTTGACACCATCCCCAAGGGCACCGGATGCTTCGTCTGCGACCGCGATCTGTGGCTTCAATGCCAACCGGCTTCGGCGGATAAAACGATGAGCGACGATACGCGGATACTGCGCGAGATCGTGAACCGAAAGCCCATCCTGCGCACGACGGCGGCAAGAGCATTTTACAGGCAGCGCAGGGAATGCGGCGCGATTTTATCTCACCTGTTCCATCGCGGTCCCCTTTTCGCGGATTACTACCTGAGAAAAGGGGGCAGGTATCGAAATCTCTACGGCTTGATTTTGTGTCTCCTTGGACTCATGATCGCCGTGTCTGCGATTTTCCCCGCAGCGAGTGTCACGCTTCTGGGCGGCCTTTTGCTGGCCTTCGTCACGGCGATCCTTTACCTGGGCCGGATTTGGTCCGACTCCCTCGTGGTGGGTTTCTGCCTGCCGGCCGTCGTTCTGTCTTTCGGACTCGGGATTCTGAAATGGCAGGTGACGGAATGGGTCGGAGGGAAGAGGTCCGGATGATGAAACAACCGTATGACAGCACATACTACGAGAAGCTGAACAGGTTCAACCTCATCGGCAATAACGCTTTTCGAGAGCGTCAACGCCTGCAGACGATCGAAGGGCTTTGCCGACCGGGGCCGGCGGATGATTTCCTGGAGCTCGGATGCGGCAGCGGTCATTACGCGAGGTGGCTCGCGGACCGCGTTCGAAAGATGGTCGGGGTGGATTTCTCTGAAGCGGCCATCGAGAAAGCCCGCTCACTCGGCATGGAAGACAACATGCAATATGCCGTCGCGGACATCTGCTCGCTCAACCTGTTTCGCGATCATAGCTTCGACAAGATCATCGCCATCGACGTGATGGAGCACCTCTCAAACGAACAGCTTGCCGACGCTCTTACAGAAGTGGCCCGCCTGCTCAAGGCGCGCGGCGTATTCGTCTTTTTTACACCCTCCCGGAGCCACTGGATCGAACGCCTGAAGCACAGAAACATCATATTCAGGCAGACGACCGGTCATATCGGTGTTCGGACCGAAGAGGAATACCGGAGCATCGTCGAACGTCAGGGATTGAAAATCAAAGACGTCATCCGTTATGAAACCTGCATACCCCTGTGGCGGGTTATCGAAGGGAAGATGAAGGACATGCCGTCCATAGGGGGCTCCTTTGTCTCGCGCCTCGGCGTCGCGGTCACGCGCCGGCTTTTTTAACCGTGAAGATAAGAAAAAAAGGGGTTGCAGGATGAAACGAATCGCCTGGCCTGTTTTCAGCATAACGCTTATCCTGATGGTCATTTCCGTGTTCCTCTATCGGGAAAGGGACACGCTCGCGAACCTTCAGGGCATCTCCGTGCGGTTTATTCTCCTGCTGATTTCTCTTCAAATCGCCGTCTTGGTCGTCAACGGGATTGCCCTTCGCATCCTGTCCACGAAATTAAACGTGCACCTGAAAATGAAAGAGTGGCTCGGTCTTTCATTCATGACGAACCTCGGGAATATGATCACACCCTTTTCGGGCGGACTCATCGCCCGTGCCGCATATCTCAAACATCGCCACGGGTTTCCCTATGCCCAGTTTGTCACATCGCTGGCCGCCAACTACCTGATCAGTTTCATGATGATCAGTGTGACGGGACTCATTGTCCTGACCGCCTTTCACAGGCATTTCGCCTTCTTTTGGGAACTCACCGGCGTATTTCTGATCACGTCGTTCATCCTGGCCGCCTTCGTGCTGACCCCGCCGCGAGAATTGACGTGGAATAACCGACTGGTTCATCATATCAACGACGCGATAAGGGGATGGACCTATATTAAAGGGGATCCTGCCCTGATCCTGCGGCTGTCCCTCTGCACCATCATGAACATTCTTCTGGGCGGGGCGATGTATCAGGTGGCCTATCGGTCTTATGGGCTGGCCGTCCCTTTTGATTTATCATTGCTTGTGGGTTTGCTGGCCTCCTTTTCCATCCTGATCAATTTGACACCGGGAAACTTCGGCATCCAGGAAGCGATCGTTGCCGTAACCTCAGAATTGCTCGGAATGGGCGCAGCATATGGTGTCATCGTTTCGCTGTTGTTGAGGCTTACGGGCCTCCTGGTGGCATTTACCCTGGGAGCGGGGTTCAGTTATGTCTTGTCGCGCGAGTTGTCGACAGACCGGGGTGCTATCGGGCAAACCAAAACCTGATCGTTATTTCGTAGACAGGTCTAAAGTGAAAGGTTCTATGGTACAAAAATTGAATCCATTCAGCTGTTTCCGTTATCCGGAATGCTGAAAAACAGGGTATTGACTGTCTCGCGACCTCCAG
>JAPLJU010000082.1 GCA_026388445.1 Deltaproteobacteria bacterium | reverse complement strand
GGATGAGCTGCCGGGACTGGAAGTCGGTCTTCGCCGTGACGGTGCAGGTGTTGATGATGTACACGTCGGCCGTTTCATGAAAAGAGACGACGCGGTGGCCGCGCCTGATGATCGCCTCGATCATCCCCGCGGACTCGCACTGATTCACCTTGCAGCCCAGTGTGGTCACCACGACGTTCATGCTGTTCAAAGCCCCCTCACGATCCAGCCGCCGCCGAGGACACGGTCTCCCTGGTAGAAGACGGCCGCCTGGCCGGGCGTGACGGCCTTCTGGGGCCTGGAAAACCTCACGAGAACGCCGCGGTCATCGGCTCCCGCTGTACCGACGGGCAGGGCAGCACCACTTGCAGGGGGAAGCGGCTGAATGGATGATTCCGCCCCGCTGTGACGATAGCGGATCTTTGTTGTGGCCTCGATGCCTCCGTCGGGCATCTTTTCCCCTGACACCCAGCTCACCGCCTCGGCGATCAAGCCCCCGCTTTCCTGCTCGTCCTCACGGCCGAGTACGACCTCATTTCTCTCCGAGTCGATTTCCAGGACGTAGTAAGGGGCGGTGGAAGGGATGTTCAGGCCGCGCCTCTGACCGATCGTATATGAGTAAATGCCCCGGTGCCTGCCCAGAACGCTCCTGTGCCGGTCAACGAAATCCCCGGGTGCCGCTCGAAGATCGGGACGCATCTGCCGTATGAACCGCTTGTAGTTGTTGTCCGGTATGAAGCAGATCTCCTGGCTGTCCCTGAAGGGCCTGTCACCGAGGCCCAACTCGAGGGCCTTCGACCGGATCACCTTTTTCGTCTTATCTCCATTGGGAAAAATGATTCTCACGAGTTCCCGCTGTCCGAGCATGAAGAGGAAATAGGACTGGTCCTTGACCGCATCGGTCCCACTGTAGAGCTTGTATTTTTGAGCATTCTCGTCGTAAACGACGCGGGTATAGTGGCCCGTGGCGATGAAGTCAAAGCCCCGTTCATCGGCCTCGCGCAGAAGGTGATGAAACTTGATTCTCTTATTGCAGACGCAACAGGGATTGGGCGTTCTCCCCGCCAGGTACTCCAGGACGAAGTAATCGGCCACCTCGCGCCGGAATTCCCCGCTCACGTCAAGTTTGTAGAGGGGGATATCCAAACGAGAAGCCACGGCGTCGGCGTCCTCTTCACCCCGGACGGGAAAGCCGTTCCGGATATAAAGGCCGCCGACCCTGTATCCCTTTTCCAGGAGGGCCGCCGTGGCGACAGCGCTATCGACACCGCCGCTTAGCCCCACGAGGACTTTTGTCTGCTGAATACAACTCATTGTTTTGGTTTATATTTTGCATATTTGCGACTTGAGAGGGGACTTTAACCCCCCCGCATTTTTTTGTCAAGCTCAAGGCCGGTTTGGTTTTTTGTCGAAAAGTATGATAAATTACAGCCGGTTTTATATCACGGGCATGCGGGTCAAGTCAGCCCCTTGAGGGACCATCAAGGACAGGCAACGCGGCGTGAGCGGGGTTGCCGCAGTTTCAAATGACGGAGGCAGACGATGAGCGATTTCATGAATTTTTTGGCGCAGCACTGGCCGGTCATCCTTCTTTCGGTATTCGGGCTTATCATTCTCTACTGGCTCCTCAGTAAATTCTTCAAACTCACGATGGTTGTCCTGACCATCGTGCTGTCCGTTGCCGGCTATCATTTTTATAACGCCACTGGTTCATTCACCGAGCGTCTCGTGACGGCTTTCGAAAAGACCTGGACGCAGTACGACCGGACTTTCGCCGACGGGAAGGCTTTCTTCGATGACCAGAAGAAGAAGCTCAACAAGGGTTTTAAGGATGCGTCGGACGAGAGTCAGAAAGAGGCGAAAGACCGGGACCGATCAATGACAAGGCAGGGAGGGGCAATAGAAGATAAACTCAAGCTCAGGTGAGAGGATCACTTTCCCGAACCCTTCCCCTCGAGGGCGGGAATAACAGGAAGGGCTCAAATGGTCCTGGAAAGATCAGAGGCGGGCGGGTTCTTCAGACGGAGAGGTCGACGGCCATAGCCCTCACCGGGCAGCCCGTCACGCAGACTTCGCAGCCGTTGCACTTTTCAGGATCGAAGATCACCTTCATCGTCTGGGGATCGATGCTCAGGGCGTCCGTCGAACAGAAGGCAATGCAGGCCCCGCAGTGAATGCATTTTTCCACGTTCATCGTGACGCTTTTTGAAAGCGGCTCAACCTTCAACCCCTTCTCTTTGAGAAAGCGCATTCCGGCTTCAAAATTTTCCTTCGTACCGCTCAACTCGAGAACCATGACCCCCTCTCTCCGGGGGAAGATCCTCGCCTTGAGGATATTGAAATCCAGGTCGTACTTCTTCACGAGCTGGCACGTGATGGGCTGTTCCACGATGTCTGCCGAGTAGCGGATGACGATTTTCTTTGTAACCGTGCTCATCTAAAAAATCTCCCGTATTTTCATGGGTATATTTAAGTTCTGGTCCGGCATTTGTCAAGGGATATTCAGGAACGTGTCTGACAAATCAAAGGGTCAGGAGCCTGTCCCAGTCCATGAGTGGAAAGGTCCTGTGCAGGGAGTGGTCGTCTTCCACGAGATGGTAGGAGAGGTTGGTGAAAACCTTCCGGGCGATCCGCTCGACGGGCGCCGGCGGGACCACGTCATCCTCTTTTCCATGGTAGATCCAGACGGGGAGCGCAAGCCTCTTTTCGACGCAGGGCTTGAAGTAGGGTAGGTCAAGGGCCGGGGCGAGGAGGATGAGCTTCTTCACGCTCCCTTCGTTTTTGCAGGTGTAGATGGCGGCCATGAGACCGCCGAAGCTCGAGCCCACGACGATGAGGTCTTTTTCCCCGGCCAGGAGTCCCCTCAACTTGGCCATGCGCTCCTCCAGGAGTCCCGTGTAATCCTCGATGAGCATGTCGGGGAACTTCTCCCTGAAGTAGACAGCCTTTGTTCCCTGGCTGCTGCTCTCGAGACCGTGAATGAAGACACGAAGTGGATTCATGGAAGATCCTTTCTTTCCCGGAGGAGGGTATTCATACACCGTCCCGGCTTTCTTTGCAACCCGTCCGGGAGACCCGTGGCGAGTATTGCGTTAAGAGGGCCGCTGTGTTAGAAACCCGTCGCAGGAGGAAATGAACCGTGTCCACCGTCGTCCCCTTCCGGGCACTGAGACCGAAGAAAGAGTGTGTGCGCCAGGTCGCTTCCCACCCTTACGACGTCCTCGAGTGGGAGGAGGCGAAGCGAATCGCCAGGGACAACCCCTTGAGCTTTCTTCACGTGGAGAAATCGGAGGTCGATCTTCGCAAGGACAAGGACACGGGTGTATACGGTGACGAAGTGTACAGAAAGGCGAAGAAAAATCTCGACAGGCTCATCAAAGACGGCATCCTCATCCAGGACCAAAAACCCTGTTTTTACATTTACCGTCAGAACATCCCCGGGCATACCCAGTACGGTATCGTGGGCGGGGTCAGCATTGAGGAGTACGACGCGGGCCTCATCAAAAAGCACGAACTCACAATGTTCGACAAGGAAGACGATCGAACGAGACACATTGACATCGTAAACGCCCAGACGGGCCTTGTGTTTCTTGTCTACAGGGCGGCGGAGGCGATTGACCGGATCGTCGCCGACGTGGTCAAGGAGGAGCCGGAATACGATTTCAAGGCCGAAGACGGCATCGGCCACACCGTCTGGGTGATCGACGATGAAACGACCATCGAGAGAATCCGCAGGGCGTTCTCAAAGGTGGACTGCCTCTATATCGCCGACGGTCATCACCGGGCCGCTTCCGCCGCGGCCGTGGCGAGGCGCCGGCGCGAAAAAGATCCGGGCACCCGGCAGGCGGGAGAGTATGATTATTTCATGGCCACCCTTTTCCCTGACAACCAGATTCGTATCCTGGATTACAACCGCGTCGTGAGGGATCTGAACGGCATGAGCGAGGCTGAGTTTATCGAGAGAATCAGGGAAGGCTTCCGCGTGTCGGAAGACTTCATAGACAGATCGCCCGTTCGCTTTCACGAGTTAGGGATGTACCTGAACGGACGGTGGTACCTCCTGACGACCAAGGACAAGCTTTACGTGGGGAAGGACAAGATCGGTCAGCTCGATGTGTCCATCCTGCAGGACAACATCCTGAGACCCCTTCTCGGCATCCAGGACCCGAGGACCGACAAGCGCATCAAATTCGTCGGGGGAGTGAGGGGCATGAAGGAACTCGAGCGGCTGGTCGATTCCGGCCAGTTTGCCGTTGCCTTTTCGATGTACCCGCCGACGCCCTCTCAGCTCATGGACATCGCCGACGCGGGGGAGATCATGCCCCCGAAATCCACGTGGTTCGAACCCAAGCTGCGAAGCGGCATCTTCGTGCATCAGCTTGATTGAATTGGCTAAAGGCAAATAAATCCTGGGGTCAGGCTTGACATTTTGACATTTGAATACCGGTGGCGCCGGAAGCACAGGAGTGCGCTCAATTTTGAGTTTTGGGTTATGCAAAAAGGTTTGGAGAAAGATGCCCTGCAGAGGGAGGATGAAACCCTCGACGAGCTTTTCGGGGGCCGCTTGAGGATTTTTCAGAAGAAACGGGGGTATCGTTTTTCGATCGATGCCATACTCTTGGCCGACTTTGTGAAACTGAAGAGGGGCGAGACGGTCATCGACCTCGGGGCCGGAAGCGGTGTCATCACAATCGTCCTGGCTCTGCGATTTTCGAGAGGCGGCAGGATCGTGGGTCTCGAACTCCAGGGGCAGCTTGCCGATATGGCGAGAAGGAGCGTGGAGGCTAATCGACTCGGGGAACGAATCGAGATCCTGCAGGGCGATGTCCGGGATGTCCGGAAGTCTCTGGCGTCAGAATCCTTCGACGTGGCCGTATTCAATCCGCCCTACCGGAAAGCAGGATCGGGGCGGACCAATCCCGATGAGGAAAGGGCGCTTGCCCGTCACGAACTCAGGGGTAGGGCAGTCGATTTTCTCGCCGCATCGGCCCACCTTCTGAAAGACGGGGGACGGGTCTATCTGATTTACCCCGCGAAGCGGATGGTAGAGGTCCTGCAAAGGATGCGTACCCTCAACCTCGAACCCAAGAAGCTCAAGATCGTTTACAGCAGGGCTTCTTCAGAGGGGGATTTCGTTCTCGTGGAGGGGCTTAAAGGGGGAGGGGAGGAGCTGAAAGTCCTTCCGCCGCTTTACATTTACGGCGAAAAAGGCGTCTACAGCGAGGAGGTGAAGGGCATTTTCAACGCCCTTTCGGATCTTTCGTAATTTTCCCCCGGATCCTTTCCCTGGTTATGACCCGTTTCAGGATGTCGCGCAGTTCTTCGTCGCCC
>JAPLJU010000236.1 GCA_026388445.1 Deltaproteobacteria bacterium | reverse complement strand
TCGATATGATCGGCCACGAGCCCGAAGAAGGCCTCCGTTGAGAGATTCCCTTCCTCCCGCGCCTTCAGAACCGACCGGATCCCGTCACTGCACCATTCGTGGCCGTTCTGAAATTCCAGAAGTGACGCGAGCCTCGACGATTTTCTGCCCAGATTCTCCTTCAGGCCGGCAATGGCGCCATCGATCCCGGCGAGCTCCTCGGCATAGCGTCCGACCTCAGCGATCGCCCCGCCTTCGTCCGCGCGCAGCCCCTCGAATTCTTTGAGTGATTCATCGAGTTCTGTCCGGATCCTCTCGAGCTGTTCCGCAACGGCTTTCGACCTTGTTTCGTTTTCAGAAAAATCCAGGATGTCCTTCTCGGCGCGTCTCCTCAGATCCTCCAGGTTTTTGGAGAGTGCGGCCACGATGTTCTTGAGCCTCGCTTTCTCCGTCTGGATGTCGAAATAATGAACCTTCTTTTCGTCGACCTCCTTGCGGAGGGCTTCCTCACGCGCCCTGAGTTCTTCCACTTCATGCATCCGGTGTTCGATCGCGAGCCTGACGGCGTCGACCCTGCCCAGGAATTCCTCGCCCGCCAGTTCCAGGACACGGATTTCCTCCCCGATCCTGAACTTTCTTTCCCGGAGGGTCTGAATGTCCTCTTCGTCCTTCTGCCTGCGGACCCTGAGGTCGATGATCCTTCCCTTTGAAAATTCGACACCCTTTTCCTTCACACCGATATCGTTCCGCAGGCTGTAAATCCTCTCCTGCTGCCTGGCCATGGTCTCTTCGCTCTGCTGGATCTCCGTCCGCAGAGCCAGGATCGCGGCTTCGGCCTCGGCAAGTTTCGTCCTCGTCCCGGTTGCCCGGGTGCCAACGTCGAGGTAATCCTTTTGCAGGTCCTCTTTTTTCGTCACCAGTCCCAAGCGGCCCTGGAGACAGAGCTTGATTTCGGCATCTCGGATCTCTCCCCGGAGCGCCTTGAATTTTTCAGCCCGTCTGGCCTGTCGGGAGATCTGATTGAGCTGGGTTTTGACCTCGCGGAGGATGTCATTCAGGCGGGTCACGTTCATCCGTGTGGACTCCATTTTCCGGAGGGCAGACTCCTTGCGGCTCTTGTATTTGGCAATCCCGGCGGCTTCCTCGATGAAGGCGCGCCGCTCTTCAGGTTTCGCCTCTACCATGCTCGCGATGCTTCCCTGCTCCACGAGGGAATAGGTCCGGGCCCCCACGCCGGTGTCCATGAAAAATTCCCGGACGTCGAGGAGTCGCACCGGGACATTGTTGATACTGTATTCGCTCTCGCCGCTCCGGAAGAGCCGCCGTGAGATCATGACCTCGGCGCAGTCCGCATAGGCACCGGGGAAAGTATAGGGACCCTTCTCCAAGACCATGGTCACCTCGGCCATGCCGACGGGCGGGGCATCTTCGCTTCCATGGAAGATGACGTCTTCCATCTTCTTTCCGCGAAGCATCGTTACGCGCATCTCGCCCAGGACCCACCGGATGGCATCCACGACGTTGCTCTTGCCACATCCGTTGGGACCGACGACGCCGCTGACCCCCTCGGGGAAATCGAGGACCGTCCGGTCCCTGAAGGACTTGAAGCCAAGGATTTCAAGCTTTTTCAGTTTCATTCATTTTCCCCTTGAGCCATGATGGAAGCATGGGCCCTTATCACAGGGTGTGACGGGCCTTCAATAAATTTTTGAAAGGTTAGCAGAATAAAAGCCCATTGTAAAGAAAAAATACAACCAAATGTATACCGTCATTTCACGACCACTATATATAGTGTCGGATCCGGAAACGGGATGAGGGTACAATAAAACTTAGGTCTAGACTAGCTGAGGCTACCCAAATGTAGTAAAAAGCTAGTCATGTCAATAACTAACAGGTATGTAAAGCGTTCAAGAATTTCAGAGGCGATCGATGAATCCTACTTTGGCGCCAAGCGCGTCAAAGGCAAACGGGGTCGAGGAGCCTATGGCAAAACACCGGTCTTTGGCATCTTCCAAAGAGGAGGCAACGTCTATACGGAGATCGTACCCGACTGTGCCCGAAAGACGCTGCTGGCCATCATTCGGGGCCGCATCGATCCGGACAGCATCATCCATTCGGATCACTGGCGCGGTTACAGCGGCCTTGCTGACCTGGGCTACAAAAGCATTATCGTGTCCACCATGGAAAGAACGAGTTCGCAAACGGCAAAAGACATATCAACGGCATTGAATCTTTCTGGTTCTATGCTGAAAGGCGGCTTACCAAGTTCCACGGTGTGCCCAGATCGACCTTCTATTTGTATCTCAAAAAGTATGAGTTCCGATTTAATTATCGTGACCAGAATATCTATAAAATCGTACTAAAGATGGTGAGAGAAAACCCTCTCAGCTAGTCTAGAGCGATAATTAATTTAGATAAGAATTTTTTCTTAACGATTGACAGCCTTTTTAAATAATGACATTAGTTTAAAATAATATCAGGACCCTTAAATCATTTTTAAAAGTTATTCAAAGCTATAGTGACAGCATAGGCATCTCCTTACTTCCATATTTTCTACATAATATTAAATAGTTATATATATTAAGGCATGCTGGCCGGATATTTTGCTGAAAATAGGAAATAAAACCAAGACTAACCGGTTGGTGCCCTAATTACACGGACAATGTTCGAGACGCTGCCCCCTCGATGCTCTGTGGATATCCCCACCTAAGAATTGACCACGGCAAGTATTTTACCCGGTAAAGGGCTATATCACCGGCTCTTGAAGATTCCCGGAGTATTGATAAAGAGCAGATTATTAATTTCAAATAAAAAAGTGGGCGTTTCATTGGTAATACAGCAGGCATTTTATCTGCGACACACTCGATCAATATATCGTAATTTTTGGACCGATCTTTTAAAATTGCTCATTAAGAAATATCGTTGGAAATGCAAAACGGTACAAAATTTTAAATATTCACTTAATTGTCTAGTAAGGAGGAAATAAGAATGAGAACTGCTGAAGATTATCGTGCTGCATTAAAGTCAAAAAAACAGAAACTTTATGCAAATGGTGAACGGGTGGATGACGTAACAAGTCATCCTCGATACAGGAAAGTACTTGCAAGCCACGCTTTGCATTATACACTCGCCCATAACCCCGAACACAGCTCATTGCTTACAACCAAATCCTACCTTTCGGACAAAACTATTTATCGTTGGAGTTCCCTTACAAAAACCATGGAGGATGTCATCAACTATGCACGGCTTAAAAGGTTTGGCTATGAAAACACCGGCACCTGTGTTTCCGCAACCTGCGTTGGTTTTTGTGCATTTAATTCACTATGGCATGCCACATGGAAAATGGATCGTGAACTGGGTACCAATTATCATGAGCGTCTAAAGAATTACATACTCACGGCGGAGGCTGAAGGATATATGATCGCTGGCGGATTAACGGACGCCAAGGGTAACAGAAGACTTAAAGCCTCTGAACAAGCCGAGAAAGATACCTTTATAAGAATCGTTGATCGCAAACCGGATGGGATTGTTGTGCGAGGGATAAAATGCATGGTAGCCGGAGCTGTCGCGGCCGATGAAATCTTTATCATGCCGGGCGCTGGGTACCGAGAAGATGAAAAAGAATATGCCGTGGCGTGCGTCATTCCGCGAAATATTGAAGGATTGACCATGATTGAAAACAGGCGAGTCAATGATGTTCGAGACCTGGAGGACGGTTGGGACAACCCGGTTCCATATGCCAATAATGCCGCGTATCTCATTCTTGATAATGTCTATGTCCCGAACGAACGTGTATTCATGGCTGGTGAGGCGAAATATTCCATGGATTTCATTTCTTATTACACGGCAAATTACCGTTCAACACAAGGAGGATGTGTGGCTGGCCAAGGCAGCATTATGGTCGGCGCAGCCGTGAATATTGCCAGAGCAAATGGGTTGTCCTCTAATGTCATGCGGGACAAGTTGATGCAGATGGTTCTAAATAATGAAACGACATGGTCTATGGGAATTGGGGCCATTGCGATGGGTAAGTTGCTGCCATCGGGTGTTTGGATGTCAGACCCTCTTCTTGCACACTCAACAAAGGTTCAGATTGCCACACTGCCTTATGAGACGAAGAGATTGTGTCAGGAAGTGGCCGGTGGTATAGGTGAAACAGGATGTTTCCCATCTTCAAGAGACTTCCCCATGATGGAAAAATATTTTGCAGCCGGGTCTACCGGCAGGGCGCGGGCAAGAACTGCACGTCTCATCGAATGGCTGACCGTAGGCTCGGGAATTCCCGGTTGTCTGCACGGTGGCGGATCTCCGGACGGCGCAAGGCTAGTGATGAGGGGCTCTTATCCGTTTGAATCTTTCGCCAAAAAGGCTGCGGAACTCGCGGGAGTTACAGATGAAATAGCAGAACCCCCGAAAAAATAGAGGGAGCACTGATAGATGAGTCCAGCGTGCCCTCATCATAAGTCCTGATGTTTTTAACGAATATTTTTAACATAGTGAGTGATCTGGCAATAAGGAGGATATTTATATGAAGACCTATGAAACGCTAACAATTGAGCAATCGGGAGCAACAACAATAGCATATCTGAACAGGCCACCTTTGAATACTTTCAACACGATGATGATGGAGGAACTCATTTCATTTTTTCATTCCCTCAGAAATAATGCTGATGTTCGGTTTGTTGTCATCAGCGCGAAAGGAAAAATCTTCTCAGCGGGAGCGGATTTGAAAGAATTGAATGAGTTGGTCAATAACAAGGAAAGGGGGGCTATAAACGCTCGATTACACCAGCTCCGCGGCCAGGAAATGTTGCGAAGTTTGGAAGCCCTGGAACAGATAACCATTGGTGCTCTACCGGGCGCTATTATTGGCGGTGGAGCAGCATTGGCTTCGTCATGCGATTTTCGCATACTGGCAGAGGACAGTTATTTCAGTGTTCCGGAGGCAGTCATTGGATATCCATATACCTGGGGTTGCACGCCAAGACTTGTTCGGATTGTGGGCGCTTCACGTGCGATGGAAATTATTATGCTGTGTGAACCCATTCCCGCTCAAGAAGCCTATAGAATCGGCCTCGCTAACAGGGTGGTTCCACCCAACCGTTTAATGGAATTCACACATGACTTTATTGCGAAAATTGCAAAGAGCAGCCCGACTTCCAATCGAATCACAAAGAAGATTGCATTAGGAGCATCTATGCAGGGATTCGGAAATATGTTCTCGACCGAACCAGAAATTGTACCCGGCTTGATACATACCGGTGAACCGGCCGAGGGCATGCAGGCTTTCCTAGAAAAGAGGACTCCAAAATATTAAGCATTCCAAAATGGTGAATATTTTACATAGAAGGCGAGCTTCCCCAGAGAGACTTCTTCTTAAAACTTAATGAACATTTTCTGAGAAAGAGATTTGATCATGCCGGATAAAAGTCTCATGATAAATGCCGGTTGCGTCGGGTTGGATATGGGAGAGTACACGGTCGAGGTGACACCCCGCATGACTCTCGCCTACGCAGCGGCAATCAACGCGCTGGAAGAGGCCTATTTTGACGACGCACGACCCGAGGGGATCGTTGCTCCCCCACCATTCATCGTTTCCATTGAATGGCCGATCATGATGTCCCAGCAGTATATTACGGGACTGGGCTTAAGTCATGATACCATTTTCAATGATCTGGTCCATGCCTTCCAGGACAGTTTCTTTCATCGGGGGATTCGACCGGGAGACCGGCTTCAAGTCAGGGGTTGCGTAGCTCAGGTAAGAAAGACCAGTGCCGGTGCCGTGGTTATTTGCCGGATCACGACCAGTGATACTCGATCCCGCGAACTGGTCGCTGAAGGTTGGTTTGGTTCGCTTTTCCGGGGTATCGCAATTGCCGGTGAGGCGGGGACGGCCATTGAACCTCCGTCGCTCAGGAGTGAACCTGGTTTGGAAGGTCTTGGAATCGGAAGCACCAGGATCGAGATTTCCCGTGGACTTCCGCATATCTATTCAGAGTGCGCACACATCTGGAACCCGATTCACACCGAACGGAAATTCGCCTTACAGAAACGGTTGCCCGACATCATCCTGCACGGGACATGCACCTGGGCACATGCCTGCCTGACCATTATTCGCGCTCATGCAGGTGGAAATCCATCTCGATTGAAGCGTTTTGGCGGGCGCTTCTCACGCATGGTTATTCCGGGTTCTCATATCGTTGTCGAGCACCGTGCTGATCCCACGACACAGGGGGTTGTGCACTTCGTAGTACGCAATGCAGCTGGTGAATTTGCCATCACCCATGGTGTGGCAGTGATTGCCTAGAGCAGCATTGCATAATCGTACAATCAAATTCTTATAAGATGGTTTACAGAGCATTGAGGTCAGTCTTGAATCATAAGATTCCAAGTATCGATATCCTCATGCAAAACTGATACGCAAGACCTGACCCGCATGGATACATATCTCCTGGGACAGTCTGCTTTTTCAGTCGACAAATTCAGTAAAGGAGAAAGGATGGGTGAGAAGATAAAGGCTTGACCTTCGTCTCCCCTCAATCAATCATCTCCCCGGCATAGGGGCGGGCTTGCCTATGGCGAAGGGCACATCCGGTATCGCGATTTTGACACGAACGGGTCGTCTGCCCTCCAGGGCAAGGGCGGCGGCATTTTTCTCGCGGAAAGACCGGGGCTCGTAGGCCCAGCCCTCCTTCAGCCGCTTCTCTTCCTTCTTCAGCGACAGAAGGGCGTAAAGCCCGACGATCGGCGCGAGGACCCTCGTCTTCCATCCGAAGGTCCCGTAGATATCCCGCAGAAGGTCACCCATCTTCCCGGCCATCCGGGCATCTTCCCGGTACCACCTTTTCATCGCCCAGACAGCGCCCGCGTAAGCCGACCGAAGCGGTGACACATCCCAGTCATACCGGTCCCGGATCCGCCTGTCGGGATGATTCCCGTACCTCTGCCATCCCTTCAGCATGGTCCGGATCAGGCGATAAAGGCTGGGGCCGTTAACCTCGAAATCCCGCCGGAAGGCCCGGATGATAAATTCCTCTTCCTGCCCGTCATGGATATTGGGATGCCGGTAGTTGAAGCGGTACTGGCCGTGCACATCGGCCGTGGGGAGCACCGATTCGGGGAGGAGCGTGCCGTTCATCCGGTGCTCTTCATAAAGGGGTGTCCCCGGATTGGGCGTGTAGAGCATGAACTGGTGAAAATCGGTGTCGTGGCTGATGGCATAATCGATGACATCTTCGATGTTTTCGGGGGTGTGGTTTTCAAGGCCGATGATTGAAGACCCCAGGACGCGGATCCCGTGGGATTGGAGTGTTTTGACCAGCTTCTGTGTGTCCACGTCGTGAAGCTTTCGATACCGACTGTTTTCGCCTTCCAGCCCGAGCCACACCCAGGCGATCCCGAGGCCCACGAGCTGCTCGATCGTGTAGGACTGCAGAACACGGCCGGAGCTGAAGACATAGAGAGCCCAGCCTTTTCCTTTCCGCTCCATCAGTTCCAGGAGCCGCAGCGCCCGTTTCCGGTGAAAGAGAAAATTTTCGTCGAGGACAAAGAAAGAACGCACCTTGAGCCTTTCCTCGAGCTGGCACATGACGGAAAAAAGCTCATCACCCGTTTCATAGAAATTGACGAAGTTTCCTTTGCCGCCGAAGAGGGCCGAGGTGGAACAGAAGTTACACCCCACGGGGCAACCCACGGAGGGAATCAGTATGGCGGCCGTGCGGCCTCTTGTATGCGGAAGGTTGAGCCCCATCATCCGGCCACCGAATCCCGAGATCACCATGGGATGCCGGACGGGCGCCTTTTCGTCCTGACCAAGAAACCTCCGGAACCAGCGGATCCCGTCTCCCCGGACAATGTGATCGGCGTCTATCAGGCGGCCGATGTCCTCCTTGCCGGAGATGTGCCCGCCCACGACGATCGCCGCGTTCGGCCGGTACTCGCGGATGAGCTCACACATCTTTTTGACTTTTCCGACGTTAGGCAGTATGGCGCCGATCCCGATAATGTCATAATCGTTTTCACGGATTCCCCGGGTAAAATCCTCCAGGGAGGGGAAATCGAGGAGCGAGCACGGCGCATCGATATTGGCCTGTATCATCTGCAGGCCGAAGGTGCGGTGGAACATCCGCAGGGAAAAACCGCCCTGAACACGAGTGACCTGGTTCTGGTATAGCTCCATGGGGTTGATCCTGCGGCTCCCGTATTCGTCATCCTGCGCGTAGGGTCCGAATACGCTCGTCAGCAGAATCCTGGCCCGTGTTCCCCTGGGATGGACGGCCTGCGGTTTTTCCATGATGGTTCTCCCTCCCTGATGAAATGTTTTTTTTAAATCAGCTGATCAATCCTTAAGGGAAATGCCCGGGGAAAGAAAGAACCATTCCGGTGTTTTACAATAGTTTTACAAAGCCCTTCTTCGTGTACAGTGCTGACAAAACATTTGTCCGTTGACACCGATTCTGCCCTATTGTACCGTTCGCGTATATGAACCGATTCAGGTGGTTTTACCATCCCATCTTTATCTTTGTCTTCTCCATCGTGGCCCTGGCCGCGTCCCTCTTCCTCTATATCTACTGGTACATGGAGGTCAGCGCGGGTCTGCAGGCGGTCGTCGCTAAGTACCAGCTCGATCCCGAGCAGTTTTTCGAGGCCCAGACATGGGTCGTGATCCTGGTCCTTTCCATCCTCGTGGGGATCATCCTGGTCGGGGTGTTTCTCATCTTCATATACAACCAGAGGACCTGGCAGCTTTACCGGACGCAGCGGAACTTCATCAACAATTTCACCCACGAGCTGAAGACACCGGTCACGTCGCTGAGGCTTTACCTGGACACCTTCGCGAAGTACGAGCTTTCCCGGGAGGACCAGATCAAATACATCCGGATGTCCCCAGGGTTGACATTCGTTTCCACCCCGAGAAAAAGAGGCTGAAGGTTCAGTTTGAAGATAACGGGATCGGCATCGAAAAGTCAGAGATCAAAAAAATCTTCAGGAAGTTCTACCGGCCCGGGCCGGTCGACGACCTGACGGTGAGGGGAACGGGGCTGGGCCTTTACATGGTCCAGCAGATCGCGAAAATCCACAAAGGAGAGGTATCGGCGCAAAGCGAGGGAGCCGGGAAGGGTTCCGTGATCACCCTGACTCTGCCTCTCAGGCTTCAACCGGCAGGATGAATAGAGAGCTTTCTTCATGAGAGATTCGGGGAAAAAACGTATCCTCGTCATTGAGGATGATGCGCACATAGCGGAAGGCTTAAGGCTGAATCTCTCCCTCAAGGGTTACGACGTGAAGATCTCACCTGACGGGGTCTCGGGCATCCGTGACTGGAAGGAATGGAAGCCGGAGCTGATCGTCCTGGACATCATGCTCCCCGGTATTGACGGTCTGACGGTGCTGCGCAACATCCGCCTCGAGGATGAGCGCCTTCCGATCCTCGTCCTCTCCGCCAGGGGCGAGATCGAAGACCGAATCAAGGGCCTTTCCTGCGGGGTAGACGATTATCTTGGGAAGCCTTTCAACCTGGACGAGTTCCTGCTCCGAGTGGAGCGGCTCCTGATACGGTCTTCCTGGGGACACGAAGAAGGCGTCTCCGCCGGGGCTCCCGTGGGGAGAATCTATAAATTCGGCAAGAATGTCATTGATTTCGAAAAATTCACCGCCGTCTGCAGTTGCGGAAAGGTGACCCTGACGGAGCAGGAGGTGAAACTCCTCAGGCTCTTCATAGCGAACCGGGGAAAGCCCCTTTC
The DNA here is from genome assembly GCA_026388445.1 of Deltaproteobacteria bacterium. Classification (GTDB taxonomy): domain Bacteria; phylum Desulfobacterota; class Syntrophia; order Syntrophales; family UBA2192; genus JAPLJU01. Next base: position 2,052 of record JAPLJU010000236.1, on the reverse strand, counting down.
GCGAAACGAGCTCCTGGAGATGGGCTGGGGATACACGGGGGCCACACCGACGAGGACCGTGGACAACTTCATCGTGCGGTTCCGGAAGTACTTCGAGGACAACCCCCATGAGCCGGTATTTTTCAGGAGCCTCCGGTCCGTGGGATACATCTTCGATCATGATTCATGAAAACCGCCGGATTCCAGGGCGCCTGAATCGCATGATGGAGAGATATATGTCCACCGCGCGTTCTACGAACCACCTTGCCTGGAAGCTCGCTTTATAATAAGAAGCTTCATATGTTGTCATTTGATTCGCCGCGATCACCTGAAATAAGCTGTCAACCCCGAAATATAACGATCCTCTAAATAACGAAGGAGGTTAGCTTATGTATTTTGAAGACATTGAAATCGGCAAGGTCTACAAATCGGAAGTAACAAAGCCCATTACCGGAACCGAAATTGATCTTGTGGCCCAGATGTCGGGCATGGATCTACCCGGTTTTTTGAATGCCGAATTCGCGAAGAGCAAGGGTTTCAGGGACAGGGTGACCCCCGGCGTATACGTTATAGGAAGCATGATGGGGCTCATGGCCAAACACGGCTTTCTGGCGGACGCGATCTGGGTGTCAGCGACGGATATTTCCTTTAAGGCCCCTGTTTTCCCGGGCGATCGTCTCTCTGCCGAGGTGGAGGTCTTGGGCAAAAAGGAAGGGAAACGGGGCGGACCCATTACTTACAAATGGAGGATTCAGAACCAGGAAGGGAGGCTCGTTGCGGAAGGGGTCAATACCTGAATATTCCCCGGCAAATAATCATCTGTATGATGATTGAGAGCGTAAAAAAAGAAAAAAGGGGGCCGACAGCTTTGTTCCAGGGCCAGGGGTCACCTGTGAAAAAAGCTGTCAACCCTTAGGGAGAAAGCTGTAAAGCGGATGCATTAAATAATTTTGCTTGAATCTCGGGCGAAGCAAAAATAAAAAAAGTTCTTTACGTCATTACGGGTGCCGGCGTTACCATACTCCTCTACTCGATAGCTCTTTTTTCGGTCATCAATCCGACGATAAAGTCAAGCGGGCAAGCACCCGAATCTTATATGGGCGTCGCTTTCATGGTAATTCTTCCGCTTTGCCTGCTTGTCGGGAGTATTGTGTCGGGCTATCTGATCCAGCCTCTATTAAAGCAAAGATCGGCGCTTGAATATCTCCTAATCAGCCCGGGGTTTTATGTAGCGATCGCCTTCCTGATTCCAACATTTATTCAAGCTCGAACACTCGAGCGTGTTTTCCTGTTCTTTTCGCTCCTGAGCGCCATGCTCTGGGTCATCGCGTCCTTCGCGGGGACGCGTCTTGGAGTTTTTTTCAGGGATAAAAAGGGGAAACCGGGGACATCTCCTGAAACTTGATGTCGCGTCATTAATGTGGTCAGGTATTCGTTTTTTGCTCACTAAAAATGAGCACACGGTTTTGGTGTCACCTAGCAAAAAAGCTGTCAACCTCAAGGTGTGTGTGTTTTTCTCCAAGACCGTTTCCCGGGTCTCTGGGTAAGGACCAATCAGTTACCCATTCGTGCTCGATGACGGTACACTACATCGACCATGCAATTCCAGAAGTCTTGTAAGTATCCCCAAGTATCGCTACTAAGAGATAATTCGATCAGCGGAAGAAGGAACAGTGCATTGACTCGCCCATCCGATCTGGACGTACAAAAGATCCAGGCGGCCGTTCTGCGCAGGAGGGGAGGCCCTTTAAAGATCGAAACCCTCGAGATGGAAGGCCCGCGGGACGACGAGGTGCTGGTTCGCATTGTCGCCAGCGGCATCTGCCATACCGATATCAGCTATGTTGACGAATGGTACGAGGCAGCAGAGGGACCACTGGTGCTGGGTCATGAGGGTGCCGGCATCGTGGAGCGGATCGGGAAGAAGGTAAAGTGCGTCCGGCGCGGCGATCATGTCGTCCTCTCCTACCAGTCCTGCGGCCGTTGCCGCCCCTGCCGGAGCGGACATCCGGCGGATTGCCGGTACCTCTATGAGCTGAACTTCGGCTTCAAGCGCCTGGACGGCAGCAATGC
>JAPLJU010000144.1 GCA_026388445.1 Deltaproteobacteria bacterium | reverse complement strand
TATGGGCTATGACAAGGAGGTTGAAGCGATCCGGCTGGCCAGCCAGCTCGACATGTTCACCTCTCCCTACGTCTTCGACACGGACCAGGCGAAGGCGATGGCCAAAGCGGGCGCCGACCAGCTTGTGGCCCACGTGGGACTCACGACCTCGGGGAGCATAGGCGCGGCCGTTGCTCTGACCCTGGATGACGCGATCAATATGGTCATGGACATCGCCGAGGCTGGCTGGAAGGTCCGCAAGGACATCCTGGTCATCTGCCATGGCGGTCCCCTGGATGAACCGCAGAATGTGGGCATTGCCCTCTCCCGGATGCCGGGCATTGCGGGTTTCTTCGGTGCCTCGAGCATCGAGCGCCTCCCCACGGAGAGGGGTATCCGTGGACAGGTGGAAGCCTTCAAAAAGATGAAACTGGCCAAGGGCTGAAGATCGTTTTAAAAGAACCGTGGAAGGCGCCACAAGTAAATAAAGCGCAATGAGCCAACGACTTCATTGCGCTTTATTTTTTAAAGATCTGATTGTCAACCACAATATATTTTAAGGTTGACAATCCTCCAGGGGGGATGTTATGGAAGGGTGCCGCTTGGGGGCGGCTTGTGATTTTTCCCGGGGGATGACGATGGGAGGGAAGGAAGAGCTTCTGGAGCGACTCAAAAAGGCGGAAGGACATTGGGTTTCCGGCGAGATGCTCAGCGGTAAGATGTCCATAACCCGCACCGCCGTCTGGAAGTATATCTGCAAACTCCGGGACGAGGGGTACGAGATTAAATCCGCGCCCAGGAAAGGTTACCTTCTCCATCGAATACCCGATCGTCTTCTCCCCCGTGAGGTTCGCTCCGGCCTCGGGACGAAAGCCTTCGGCCAGGGGGAGATCATCCATTTTTCGGAGACGGATTCCACGAATTCGAGAGCCAAGGAACTTGCCGGCCAGGGAATCCCTGAGGGAACGATTGTCCTCGCCGAGAGACAGACGGGCGGCAGGGGCCGGCGCGGCCGCAGCTGGTTTTCACCGGACGGCTCCGGCCTTTACGTCTCGCTCATCCTGAGGCCGGAGGTTGTGCCGGCGGAGGCGCCGATGATCACGCTCATGACGGCCGTGGCCGTCTGCGATGCCCTTGTCCCTTATCTGCCTTTGCCGCCCAGAGTGAAGTGGCCGAATGATATTCTCGCCGGCGGCAGGAAGATCGCGGGTATCCTCACCGAGATCAGCACGGAGCCCGATGCGATCGACTATGTCGTGGTGGGTCTCGGACTCAATGTGAATGTCCCCGCCAGACAATTCCCGAAAGGGATCCGCGACAAAGCGACATCGATCCTCGTCGAGACGGGAAAGACGCATTCGAGAGCCGCGATTCTAAGGTCTTTTCTGGAAAATCTCGAAAGGAGCTATGCCCTCTTTCGTGAGGGGCGGGTCCCCCTGGTATTGGATCGCTGGAGGTCCTATGCCGGCATTTCCAGGCAGTGCGTGCGCGTTGATCAGGTCGGGCGAGTCCTTACCGGTGAGATTCAGGACATTGACGAAGACGGATCCCTCCTCCTCAGGGATGAAAGGGGACACCTGCACCACATCGTTTCGGGAGACGTGTACTACTTGTAATTATGAGTTTTGAATTTTGAATGTTGAATTGAAAGTCGAAAAGCATAAAGTACCTTTTTTAATTCATAACTCAAAACGCAAAATTCATAATTGTGTTTTTACTGTATGGGTACATAGGAGATCCGCAGCTTCGTGCCGCAGTCTTTACAGTAGATGGCCCTTTCCTCGCGGATGGGTTTTTTGCAGATCGGGCATTGACCGAGAAGCTCCGAGCGGCAGTATTCGCAGAGCTTGCGCCTCCGGTTGGCGGTCGTGTAAGCGCATTCGGGGCATATGAGGTAGCGTTTCATAAATGTAGTTTTGAATTGTGAATGATGAATTAATAAGAACTCAGATTTTCCAAAATCTCAACACTCAAAACTCATAATTCAAAGTCAAGATAATCGCACCTTTTATTTTTGGAGATGGAAAAATGAAAGAAGAACGATTATCGCTGAGGGGGATGGTCTATGCATCCATGTTCGGGGCCATGACGGCGGTGGGAGCGCTGATATCCATACCGCTTCAGCCCGTACCCATCACCCTCCAGACCTTTTTTCTTTACCTCGCAGCGGCCCTTCTCGGGGGAGCCCTCGGAGCGCTCAGCCAGATCATTTACGTGCTCCTCGGCATTCTCGGCCTGCCCGTCTTCTCGGGGGGAAAAGCGGGCCTCGGCGTCCTCATGGGGCCAACGGGCGGGTATCTCACTGGGTTCATCGTTGCGGCTTTCGTCATCGGAAAACTCGTCGAAATGAAGAAAAAAGCCGGCTTCTCATGGCTGGTTCTATCCATGCTTGCCGGTGGATGCATCGTTTACACCCTCGGAGTTCTTCAACTCATGGTCGTGGCAAACCTGTCGCCGGCCAAGGCGGTTGCCGCGGGCGTTCTTCCCTTTGCCCCCGGGGATGTGCTGAAAATAGTCGCGGCGGCTGCGATTGCGATGAAAATCCGCGGCAGAATCAACATCTGAACGTGTATAAGAATTCTTTTTCATGAAAGGCTGAATCCATGATTCGAATCGAAAACCTGGAATTCCGTTATGCAGCGGAAGCCCCGCCGGTCCTTTGCTCGGTCGATGCACAGATCGATGATGGGCAGTATGTGGCCCTCATCGGCCCGAATGGATGCGGTAAGACAACGCTCGCCAAACATCTGAACGGCCTTCTGACGCCCACGTCAGGTGACATCTGGGTCGACGGTATGAACACGAAAGATTCGTCCACCGTGAAAGACCTCCGGAGGGCCGTGGGCATGGTCTTCCAGAATCCCGACAACCAGATGGTGGGTATGACCGTTGAGGAAGACCTGGCCTTCGGTCCCGGCAACCTTCGTCTCCCCGCGGCGGAGATCGGGCGAAGGGTTGAAGAGGCTCTTCAGGTCGTGGGGCTTGCCGGTTATGAAAAGCGACCGACGCACACGCTCTCCGGGGGTGAAAAGCGGCTTGTCGCCATTGCCGGCGTCCTGGCCATGCAACCGCGGTACCTCGTCTTCGATGAACCCACTTCGTTCCTGGATCCGGCGGTAAAGCGGAGGATTCTAAACGTGATCAGGAAATTGAACGAAAGCGGGATCGCGATCATCCACGTCACGCACGACATGGGCGAGATTATCGAATCCGACCGCGTTCTTGTCATGGCGGAGGGCCGCATCTCGCTTGCCGGGACGACGGGAGACGTCTTGAGCCGGGTCGAGGAACTGAAGGCCATGGGTCTCGGTCCGCCACAGGTGACGGAGCTCATGTGGCGCTTGAGGCAGTCCGGGCAGGACGTGCAGGAGACCATCCTGACCATCGACGAGGCCGTGAAGAAGATTTCTTCTCTGATTCTCCGGACATCCGGCCCCGGCGGGGACGGCGCGCGCTCAGGGGTGTAAAATCATGTTTCATCTCGGTCAGTACATTCCCAGGCCCTCCGTGGTCCACAGGCTTGATCCGAGGGTGAAGATTCTCGCGACGCTCATGCTGAGCATGACCATCCTGCGGGCCGATCCCGCAAAGGCAGCGGTCCTCTCGGTCTTCCTGGTCGGCGGCGCATGGCTTTCCCGGCTGTCCTGGCGGGACGTCGCGACTGCCCTGAGACCCCTTGTTTTTTTCTTTTGCTTCCTCTTTCTGCTGCATCTTTTTTTCACGGACGGGCGGCCCCTCTTTGCCGCTTTTCCCGTCGTCACCGTAGAGGGCCTCTCGCGGGGGCTCATCACCACGTGGCAGTTCATGGCCCTCGTCGTATGTGCGGCGCTTCTCACGATGACCACCACGCCCTCGGAGCTCATCAGCGGCATCGAGCGCCTCCTGCGGCCGCTTCGCGCCATTCGCATCTCCTCCCATGATCTTGCCATCATGGTCTCGCTGGCGCTCCGGTTTGTGCCGACCCTTCTCTTGGAATTTCATCGGCTGAGGGAAGCGCAGCTTTCCAGGGGTGCCGATTTCCGGGAAGGGACCGTTGTGGAGAGGCTGAGGAAGGTGTCATCGCTGGCCAGTGTCCTTGTCATCCAGACTTTTCAGAGGGCTGACGAACTGGTGCAGGCGATGGAGGGGCGGGGATATGAGAGGGGGCCGCGGACATACCTGAGAGAGCTTAAAATGGGATATGCCGATTACACGGTCATGATCTCGACTCTGGTTTTCGTTGCAGCTTTGCATGCCCTTTCGATTTGAAAGGATTCACCCGTCATATGTCGACCGGATTTTTTCCTTCGGCTTGCGTTCATTGCGAAGTCGTTCTTTTCTCGCGATGAGGGTTGAACATGAAGCGAAAGAGGAGTAGAATACGGCCACTTTGAACAGAAGGGTAGAAAGACCGGGACGGATGACGAATAGCTGGATCTGGGTGGACAATCCTCTAAAAAGGAAACAGGCCTCGGAAGATATCTCGGGTGCCCATGAAGTTGCCATTGACACGGAATACGACTCTCTCCGCTATTTCCGGGATAAGCTTTGCCTGATCCAGCTTGGAATCGAAGAGCGGACTTACCTTTTTGATCCCCTCAACAGGATGCTCGACTTTACGTTCCTGGGCAAGATTTTCAAAAGTTCCGCCCAGATAAAGATCCTCCACGCGGGTGACAACGACGTTCGAATTTTGAAGCGCGATTACGGCTTTGAATTCAGGAATGTCTTTGATACGCAAAGGGCGGCCTCACTGCTGGGCTCCGAGCTTTTAGCCCTCTCCACGGTCATCGAGGCCTATCTGGGCGTCTCACTCAACAAGGCAAAAAGGTTGCAGCGTTCCCGGTGGGAGAATCGCCCCCTGACGGAAGAACAGATCGATTACGCCGTGCGGGATACGTCCTTCCTGATCGAGCTCTACAGAAAAATGAAACCTGAAATTATCAGCCGGGGCCTTGAGGGTCAGGCAAAAAAAGCCTTCGCGGCGATCTCCTCGGCTCGCTGGAGCGAAAAGGCCTTTGACGAGCGGTCGTTGAGGGGCATCAGGGGATACCAGGACCTGGAGGATGTCCAGAGGGGGCGTCTCAAAGCCCTCTATCGCTGGCGCTTCGAAAAGGCGAGGGTGACGAATACGGCGCGGTTCATGATCCTCTCGGACCAGAATCTTCTTGATATTGCCAGATCAGGCGTGAAATCGGTCCGGACACTGGAAAAGCTTTGCGAACTGACGAATCAGAAGGCCGAGCTTCTCGGCCCCGAAATCCTCGAGGTTCTGGAAGATCTTTCGGAAGAGGGTTGAGGCGGCACGAATGCGAACGCCCCGAAAGAGCCGTCGTGGCTCAGGCTGATGTCAATGGTTGTTTTTTCCCCCCGCACGCATACGACCGGCGGACCGAGTCCCCGGTCTTTTTTTATGCGACGGATCTCGATCTCTTCCGCCTTCAGGCCAAGATGAGCTGAGAGCCCCTGCACGGCCGCGTCCCTCGTGAGGCGGGACTCGTCCGGCAAAGGAGATGCATCTTTTGCACTCACCAGCCGGATCACCTGCCCGATGATGCTCTCGAGAAGATCGGCATTTTCCTCTGCACCCACGCAGTGGACATACTCGTCTGTGCGGCAGATACGGACGGCCACGCGGCCGAAGGGACACGCCACCGTGCCGCGAATGACCTCTGACCGCGGTGCAGACGGACTGGGGGGAGAGAACGTCACAGCGAAAAGACCCGGGGCCGAAGAGAGAGAAGGCGAGGATTTTGAAAGGACCTTGTAGGCCGTTTCCTTGGCGGCCCAGAGGGTCCAGAGCTCCCGGTCGGGATTCTCCGACCCGGCGATCTCATCCCTTTCGGACGGCGTGAATACCCGTTGCTTGAAGCGAAGATCCCGGCTCTTTCCCCTGTTCCGGGGCTCCGACAGATCCACGATGTCGTTCCCGACCTGCAAAGTAATTTTCCTCCATCTGGGACAGGCGCCTGATGATTTGTTCGGCATAATCCCGCTGAGCCTTCAGGCCGCCGAGTTCAACCCTACGGGGCTCCAGGACGGATACGTCGGCGGTAAAAACCTCACCCGTTTTCGGGAAGTCACTGTAGGTTGTCTGGCCGTCGCCGCGCAGGTAGATACACAGGATTTTGATGTTTTCAAACTGATGGACAAAGCGTCCCACGCCGTAAGAGTAAGTCTCTACAGCCACGCGCCCCGTGCGGGACCGTCCCCCTTCGGGAAAGATCATGAGGAGTTGCTGGTGTTCGAGAAGGGTGTTGCACTTCTCGAGCTGCCTTTTCATGTCGTCGCGGTCACCTCCCCGCTCGATGGGGATGCACTTGATGAGATAGCAGAGCGCGGCCAGCAAGACATTCCGGTTGAAGTTTGTCCGTTCGGGAAGATTCCAGACCAGCCAGCGAAAGTTCAGAAGATACCGATTGAGCGGTAGCATTGCATAAGTCAGAACCAAGGAATCGATTAGCGTCAGGTGGTTGGCGCAGACAAGCCACGGTCCTTTGTGCTTCCTGAAATGGTGCCAGCACGCCCGTCTGACCTCTCGCAGGTTTCTGACCCGCCAGCCGAGAAAACGGACGATCCCGTACATCACGGGCCCGACCACGAAGACAAAAAGCCGGCCTGCCAGGTACTGGACGGACAGAGGCCATCTGGATGACCCGTTCATGGGTTTTCTCCTACGCCGCCAGCTTTAACTTGATGACATCGATGGCATCGCCGATGGTTCTGATCTTGTCGGCATCGTCGTCGTCGATGGAGATGCCGAAGACGTCCTCGCACTTGATGACGACGTCGACAAGTCTTGCCGAGTTGACCTTGAGGTCATTCAGGATGTGGGTTTCCTTGGTGGCCTTTTCGAGCAACTCCGGATTTTTCGTGTAAAGCTTCAGAATGTTGACCAGCTCCGTGAATATTTTCTTTTCGTCCATTTCTAACTCCTTCATTCAGTAAAATTATTGGCTCAGGGCAAATGGCTCAAGGCATAGGGCCAAAGACAAAAAAGCTTTTCTTTATCTTTTTAAGCCTTTAGCCTTGTGCCTTTAGCCTTACGCCCATTTTCTAAAGATAATACAGCTGTTCACATCGCCGAAGCCGAAGCCGGCCTTGGCGATCATTTTCAGATTCGGCAGTTCCAGGGCTTTCTGGGGGATCCTGCCCGCGTACTGCGCGATGTCGGGATGGACGTCCTCGCAGTTGATCGAAGGGTGCAGGAATCCTTTGTAAAGCTGAAGCACGACGGCCACGCACTCCACAGCCCCCGCCCCTCCCAGACAGTGTCCCACCATGGACTTCGTGGAGTTGATGTAGGGGAAATTCCCCGGTGTCCGCTCCAGGGCCTGTGCCCAGTTCTTCACTTCCACGGGGTCGGCAAAGGTGGCTGTGAGATGTCCGTTGATGGCGTCCACCTCGCGCGGTGAGATACCGGCGTCGGCGACGGCCATCCGGATGCAGCGCATGACACCCTCCGGGTTGGGCGCCGTCATGGTCCCGCCGTTTCGATGACCGCCGCAGTTGACGGCCCCACCCAGGACCTCCGCGTAGATCCGGGCGCGGCGTTTCTTCGCCGTCTCCAGGTCTTCCAGGAGCAGCGCGCCTCCCCCGGAACCCGGGATAAAGCCCCCCGCCGATGCGCTCATGGGCCTGGAGGCGGCCCGCGGCTGATCGTTGGATTTTCTGTTGAGGACCCGCATGGAATCGAAACCGGCCCAGATGAAAGGGGATGCCCCCTCGGATCCTCCGGCCAGGATGCGCTTCGCCATTCCGTGGCGTATGCGATACAGGGCATGGATGATCGCTTCATTGCCGGTGCTGCAAGCCGAGGAATTCGATGTGACCTGGTTTCCCAGGGCAAGAAGCCCCGCGATCTTCGCGCTCGTAGCGCTGTTCATCACCTGCTCGATGATGGTGCTCCCCAGGCGCCGTACTTTACCCTGGTTGACGAGGGGGACAACGGTCTCTGCGATTGTGTCCATCCCGCCGATACCGGAGCCCATGATGGCTCCCGTATCCCAGTCCACCTCCCTGCTTTCAAAGTCGGGCACTTCAAAGCCCGCATCCCGCCACGCATCGACGGCGGCGACGGAAGCGAAGGCGATGTTGTCGTTGACGGCGATCAGGTCTTCTTCGCGGAAATAACGCTTCAGCACCTCGCCGAAGTTCTCCGGAATCCCTCCTACCAGGCAGGCAAAGTTCAAATCTTTGAGCCTGACACTCGTTTTGAGACTGCCTTTCCTGAAATAAACCTTCTCCCCGCGGATGATCACCCTCTCGCCGGGTTTCACGATGCCCCTGAATTCCACCTCTTCCAGGATCGTAAAGAGGGTGGTCAGCCTCTTCGCGCCTTCAGCGGATCCCTTATTCTCCACCATGAAGAGATAGAGGCCGAAAGCCACAACACCCGTCTGTGCCATCGCCTCGACGAGGATAACCCCGGGTGTGATCGGATTTCCCGGGAAGTGTCCTCTGTAAAAAAATTCGTCCTCCCTGAAGCGGTAGGTCCCCACGATGTGCTCCTCGTCTGCCTCCAGGATGTCGTCGATGTAGCGAAAGGGGGGCTGCTGGGGAATGGCCCCCAGGACCTGTTCTGCGATTTCCCGATCAACCGCCATAGAGCCCGCCGTTCACGTGGATGACCGTGCCGTTGATGTATGTTCCTCTCGTGGCCAGGAAAGCCACCACGTCTGCCACTTCCTCCGGCGTTCCCGTGCGCCCCATGGGAATACCGGCGAGGATCCTCTCCTTCACCTCCGCGGGCAGGGTCTCCGTCATGGCCGTTTCAATGAAACCGGGCGCCACGGAATTCACGAGGATGTTCCGGCCCGACAGTTCCCTGGCCAGCGACTTCGTGAAGGCATCCATGGCCGCTTTTTCCATGGTGTAGGGAATCTGCCCGGGGTTGCCCGTGTGGCCCACCACACTGGAGATGTTGATGATCCGGCCGGTGCCTTTTCTCAGCATGTAGAGCCGGATGACCCGCTTCGTCAGGTACCAGATCCCCCGCATGAGGCTTCTCTGTTCGTCGAACTGTTCCGCCTTCATGGTGATGATGTCGGCATTGATGGAGGCCCCGGCGTTATTCACCAGGACATCCACGCGCCCCGCGCTTTCCTTCAGGCCGTTGACCATGGCTTCCACCTGGTCGAGATCGGCAAGATCGGCCTGGATCAGGAACCCGTCACCGATTTCGGCGAGGACCGCCTTCGCCCCGTCGGCGCTCCGGCGATAGTGGACCCCCACTCGGAACCCCTCCCCGGCCAGGGCGCGGCAGCATGCGGCACCGATGCCCGTTCCTCCTCCTGTCACCATCGCAACGGGTTTTTCACTCATGGTCCTGCCTTATCATTCCGCCGATAGAGTTGAGGGACCTCATCGGATAATCGGGATAGGAGATCCCCTTGAACACGCCCGTGCGCGCCTCTTTCATGACCATGATCAGTTCGCCGTCCACAAAGATATCGGCATCGCCGATAACAATACTCACTCCCGATTCTTTCAGATGAGAGTATCGCTTGACGGCGATTTCGTATCGCGCGATCTTGTTATATGGGCGGATCTGGCCATTGAACAGCACTTCACCGCAGCCGAGAGCCCTTCCTGTCCCGACGGCTCCCCGCCAGGCGCAGTAAAAGCCGAGAAGCTGCCAGACGGCATCCACACAGAGGCATCCCGGCTGAACCGGGTCACCGGGCATGTGGCACTGGAAATACCATGCATCCAGCCTGATGTCCTGCTCGGCTACGATCGACCCCTTGTTTTTGTCCTTCGTGACGGAAAGGATCCGGTCCATCATGAGAAGCGGTGGTGTGGGAAGGCGCGCGTCAAATCCCTGGGGCGGGTCATCAACAATTCTCCCGTAGGCCAAGGCGAGCAGATCAACCAGATCGAAAGAATTCTTTTCCATGAATTCGGTGTATTTCATTTGTTCTCCTCGATGATGAGCATCATGTGAGCCCAGCTCAGCCCCGCCCCCACCTGGACAACGGCGATGTGATCATCCGGTTGAATCTCGCCCCAGTGGAGGCTCAGGGCCCCGGGGGCGCCGGCGCTGGCCGTGTTTCCGTATTCGACGACGTTGTGCCAGTGATTGCCCGGATCGATGCCGCAGCGCTCGCAGACCATCTCCAGCATCCCGAGATTGGCCTGGTGGCCGATGAATTTGAGATGGCCGTTCATGGAGGAGGGATAGGCGGCCTGGAGGGTGCGTAGGGCTTCCGTCGTTTTCCGGATCGCAAATCCCTGCACGGCGTTCCCGTCCTGGCTGAAATAGCCCATCCTCGGGATACCCACCTTGTCCCAGGCGGAGGGCTTGGCGCAGAAGTGCGTCCCCATGAATTTCATCCGGCTCGGGATGGTGAGAGAAAGAACCGTCGCTATGCTGCCGTCACCGAACAGGCAGGCCGAGCTTCGGTCGGAATAATCAACGGAGCGCGTGAGGTTTTCCGGGACAACCGTCAGGATATAGGGCGGCAAGGCCTCCGGCTTCATCATGCCGAGGAAGTGGATCTGCACACCAAAGCTGGTGCAGGCGGAGTTCATGTCGAAACAGGGCACCTCGATGCCGAGCTCCGCGGCCACCCGGGCGGCTTCCGCCGGGGAGGAATAGTCGGGTGCCGAGCATCCGCAGACGAGAAGACCGATGTCCTCTTTCCGGATTCCCGCCCGCTCGATGGCCAGGCGGGCCGCTGCCGCTGCGGTCTGTGCATTGTTGTACAGGCTCGCTTCCATGACCCCTCGAAGATCGCGGTTTTTCGTGGCCTTAATATAATCCAGCGGAAGGACAGTATGGCGCGTGACGATGCCCACCCTTTCTAGGATCCACTCCTCGCTGCTTCCGATGTCCAGTTCGCTCAGGAACCGGTTCGTAATGACATTTTCCGGGTAAAAATGACCGAGGCCATGAAGATACAGCATAATCTTCCCTCTAAGTCTGTCTAAGTCTGTCTCCGTCCCGGGTATGGGACCCATCCAGCATAAATCTGGTCTTATACCAACTCCCGTCCGATGATCATGTGCTGGACCTCGCGGACCCCCTCGTAGATATCGATGATGTGGGCGTCCCTGGCGAGCTTGGAGATCTCGTATTCCGACATGAAGCCGTAGCCCCCATGGAGGTGAAGCCCTTCATTGGCACAGAAGATCGCCGCCTCGGCGGCCACGTTCTTGGCCAGCGAGGAGTACATGCCCCGGTCCTCGGCCTTCTCCTGGACCTTGACGGCCGCCTTCATCAGGGCGAGATCGGCCAGTTCCACCTTCTTCCACATGGCGACCAGCGTCTCCCTCGCCACGGGCAGGTCGCAGATCCTCTGGCCGAACTGTTTTCGCTGCCGGGTGTACTCGATGGTCACGTCCAGGGCCCGCCTGGCCAGCCCCACGCCGATGGCGGCCACCATGGGTCTTGCGAAGTCGAGGACCTCGACGAGATACTTGAAGCCCAGCCGTCGGTCCCCGATGATCTGCCCGTCGTCGATGACTACGTCCTCGAAGGTGACACTAGCCGTGTTGGAAAGGCGCTGGCCGAGCTTGTCCTCCGGTTTCCCGATTGTGATCTTTCCGCCGCTCAGGGCATTGAGTTCGAAATTTTCAGCCTTGGAAAGGACCGGGTCGTTTTTCGCCATCGAGTCGGCGGGAACGATGACACAGCCCATAAGCTGGCTTGCGGGTTTTCCGACCTTGCAGAACACGGTGAACTGCGAGGCGAAGTTAGCATTGGTGATGAAGCATTTCGCCCCGTTTAGGATGTATCTGCCGCTGCTGCCCTTCTGGATGAAGGTCGTCATGGAGGAGTTGTCCGACCCTGCGCCGGGCTCCGTCAGGCAGAAGGAGGCGATGAGCGGGGCCTTCGCGAAGGGGCCCAGGAACCGTTGTTGCTGTTCTTCCGACCCCTGCTGGGCGATGACGACGTTGGCCAGGTCATTGCACATGGCCGACGTGGAAATCCCCGTGTCGCCGTAGGAAAGCTCTTTGATGATGAGGGCCGATGAGACGGGATCAATCTCATAACCCTTCACGGATTTTGGGATGCTCAGGTTCAGGATCCCCATCTCCCAGGCCTTCTTGATGATGTCATAAGGGAAAAGGTGTTTCTTCTCTATCTCCAGGATATGCGGCAGGATTTCGCCCTTCACGAATCTGCGCACGGTTTCCACATACATCTGCTGTTCGTCGTTCAAATTGAAATCCATCCCGTATCTCCTCAAAGTGTGCACCGGTCCCTCGGAGTGATCGAACAGGGATCATGCCGCAGGATGCCGGGTTGACATTAATTTCCTTGGAAGGTTCGCTGGGCGGACGCCAGGGTCGTGAGCGAAAGGCAGCTGACGCCGATGGTCCGGAAGAAATCTCTCAGCGGGCGGTTGGGTCCGACTTCGTAGATGACGTCTGCCGTGGAGGCCAGGGTGTGCATGTTATCCT
>JAPLJU010000233.1 GCA_026388445.1 Deltaproteobacteria bacterium | reverse complement strand
ACCTTCACCAACAAGGCTGCACGGGAGATGCTCTCCCGGGTGGAAGGGCTCACATCCCTGGATATCAGCAGGCTCTGGGGAGGAACCTTTCACCGGATTGCCAACCGGGTCTTGCGCAGTCAGGGCCACCTCCTGGGTTATAAGCCTCATTACACCATCCTCGATGCCGACGACGCCCGTCACCTTCTCAACTCCTGCATTTCGGAACTCCGGATCGATGCCAAGACGGAAAAATTTCCGAAGGGTGATATCCTGGCCGATATCTTCAGTTTTCATTCCAATACCGCAGAATCCATTGATCGGGTCGTCGCCCGCAGGTACCCCTTCTTCAGTTATCGTCTCGATGAAATCCATCAGGTTTCGGTCCTCTATGGTGAGAAGAAACGGGAGATGAATCTCATGGATTTTGACGACCTGCTTGTAAACTGGTTGAGAGTCCTGAAGGAGCATCCCCGTGTCCTGGACGCCTATGCCGAAAAATTCGTTCATATCCTGGTAGACGAATACCAGGACACCAATGCCCTTCAGGCGGAGATCCTGGATTTGCTCTCATCGCGCCACAGAAACCTCATGGTCGTGGGGGACGATTCCCAGAGCATCTATTCTTTCCGGGGCGCCAATTTTGCCAACATCCTCAAATTCCCCGAGCGTTACCCCGACGTTAAGCTCTTCAAGCTGGAAACGAATTACAGGAGCACCCCCGAGATCCTGGAACTGGCCAATCTGAGCATACTCAATAACCGGGAGCAGTTTCAGAAGGAACTGCGGGCCGTCCGGGGAGAGGGGGTCAAGCCTGTTCTTGTTCCCCTCCGCAATGCCTCCCAGCAGGCCAATTTCGTCTCCCAGCGCATCATCGAATTGATCATGGAAGGGATCCCGCTTCGCGAGATCGCCGTTCTCTACCGGGCACACCACCATTCCATGGAGCTCCAGATGGAGATGACAAGGCGCGGGATCCCATTTGAAGTCCGCTCCGGTATCCGTTTCTTCGAACAGGCCCACATCAAGGATGTGACGGCCTTCCTGAGGCTTCTTGTCAATCCCTTTGACGAAACGGCCTGGAAGAGGGTCCTTTTACTCTACGATAAGATCGGGAAGACCACGGCAAACAAACTCTGGCGTTGGCTTTCCGGGAAGCCCGATCCGCTTGCGGCCATCCGGTCAGAGCAGGCTGCCGGCGTCATCTCCAAAGGGGCAAAAGCGGGTTACCAGCGCTTCATCAAAACTCTGGAACGCTTCTCTGGTCCATCCGTTGGAAGAAGCCCAGGGGCCTGCATCGAGGCGATCCTGGAGTCCTTTTATCGGGATTACCTCCAGACGAACTACTCGGACAGCGTCACGAGGGAGGAAGATCTTTCTCGGCTCGGTCTTTTCTCTGCCCGGTTCGAAGACCTCGAGTCTTTTCTCGGTGAACTTGCGCTTCTCACGAACACGACCGAAGAATACGAGCCATACGCGTCGCGTCAGAGAGAGGAAGACCGGGTGGTCCTCAGTTCCATCCATCAGGCCAAAGGCCTCGAATGGGCAGGCGTCTTTATCATCTGGTGTGCCGAGGGGATGATGCCTCTGGCCAGGGCCCTTCAGGAGCCCGGGGGCGAGGAGGAAGAAAGGCGGCTTTTTTACGTGGGGACGACGCGTGCGAAGGATCAGCTCTATCTCTGCTATCCCCTCATGGATTACAGCCGCGGCCGGGGATACAACGTTCTGAAAACGTCCCGTTTTATCGAGGAGCTGGAGACGAGAAGACTCGGACGTGTAGAACGCCCCTATCAGGAGTGGACCGTTGACGAAACGTGACGATACGGGATGCCGGCCCCGCAGCAGAATAAACCCCGTGCAGGTGTCTTAGGAGGTTTTTGCCTGAGCGTTGCGGACAGGTTTTTAAAGAAAAAAGGGCAGCCCTTCTTGGAAGGGCTGCCCGGTGATGCGGTGTTTTGTTCTCTTAGTTATATTAGAGCCATTTATTCGACTTCATTTTAGCCTCGTACTCGGCCTTGAGGGCGAGTTCCGTGGCCTCCGAAACGAGATCCACGTTCTTGGCCCATTCCTCGAAACGAATGTCCACACCGAAGACGCCCACCATCTCGTCGCGGTCGTCGATGATCGGGCCGGAAACGGTAATGCAGAGGGCCCCCGTCATCTTGGAGATGTAGAAGTCGTTGACGTGGATCTTACCGGTCTCTCTCGGTTTCAGGAACCATTCACGGTTCGAGTAATCCGTGCCCACACCGAAATTTTCAAAGCGGGGCCTGTCGGCGATGTGGGTGATGTTTTTCGTCGTCTTTTTCCCGTTCATGTCGACGACGTAAGCGAACTGGATCGACGGGTTTTCATCGATGAATTGCTGCATGATCGGTTCCTGCTGTTCCGGGGTCATGGACTTCATGACGGGGTGATCGATGACCTGCTTGACCACCTCGACGGCTGCCTGGGCCGCCTTGTATTTGATCTTTTCAAGGTCGGACATGAAGAGCTCCGGCAGGAACTTCCGGACCACTCTTTCCATCTCTTCCGTGGAGATGCTCGTCACCCTCCCGTCCTCGTACTGCTTCATCACCCACTTGTAGATCTGGGAAATGCTCGGATGCCTTTTGTCGACCTCATCACTTCCCTTGAGACCGAGTCGGCTGTTGACCCAGTGGACGATGCCGGATTTGCCGGATTTATCCGTCACCTCGAGGGTAATGGGTCGCTTGAGGATCTTAGTCGTGTTGAAGATGTTGTAAATTTCTTCGTTCTTGATAAGGCCGTCGGCGTGTATGCCGGCCCGCGTCGTGTTGAAATCCTGTCCGACAAAAGGATAATTGTGCGGGATCTTGATGCCCATTTCCTTCTCGATGTACCGCGAGATGTCCGTGATCGCCGTGGTGTCGATCCCGTCGAGAATGCCCCGGAGGCCCAGGTACTCCATGATCAGGCCCTCGATCGGCGGATTGCCGGTCCTCTCCCCGAGCCCGACGAGGGTCCCGTTGGCGGCGCTGCAGCCATAGAGCCAGGCCGTTGTGGCGTTGATCAGGGCCTTGTGGAAGTCGTTGTGGCCGTGCCACTCGAGCAGATGCCCGGGGACACCGGCGTCCTCGATGAAGGCCCTCACCATCTTGTCGACACTCCTCGGGAGTGACGCACCCGGATAGGTCACGCCGTAGCCCATGGTATCGCAGAGACGGACCTTGATGTCGATACCGCTCTGCTCCCGTAGTTTCATCAGTTCGATGGCGAAGGGGATGCAGAATCCGTAAATGTCTGCCCGAGTAATGTCCTCGAAATGGCAGCGCGGCTTGACCCCCTCGTCCAGAATGGCCTTGACGATTCCGAGGTAACAGTTCATGGCCGATTTACGGTCCTGGTTGAGTTTCAGGAAAATGTGATAGTCCGAAACCGAGGTCAGGATGCCGGTCTCTTTGAGCCCCATCTCCTTGACAAGGGAGATGTCTTCACTCTGGGCCCGGATCCAGCCCGTCACTTCGGGGTAGGGGAGTCCCAGCTCGAGGCATTTCGAGACGGCCTCCTTGTCCCTTCTGCCGTAGAGAAAGAATTCGGTCTGGCGGATGATCCCCTTCGGGCCCCCCAGTTTGCCCATCAGGGTGTAGAGATCCACGACCTGTTTCACCGTGAAGGGTGCTCTGGCCTGCTGTCCGTCTCTGAAGGTTGTGTCAGTGATGAAGATATCATCGGCCGGGCTCATCACGGTGATCTTGTGGTCGAAGACGATGCGGCACACTTCATCATAGGGGAACACATCTTTCTGGAGATTCGGCTCCTGAATGTCTTTCAACTCGTACTGCCAGAATTTCGTGTGCTCGTGGTCGAGAACCTTTCTTTCTTTATTCCATTTTGCCATTGGATGACTCCATTTATTCCTCCCGGGTTGCTCTTCTGGAGCTTTGAAAAGGGCTTCGAGAGTGATTGTTTGACCTAAAAAAGAAGGGCACAATCAAATGACCTGTGCCCTTCTTCGCTGATATGCGTCTAAATATCATGGAGAAGACACAGGCGTATACCCCCTGGGCTTTTCTGCGCGAGGCCGCGGTATCACTCTTTTCATGACTGCTTCCCTCATATAAACAAAACGCCTGCAAATTGAGTTCCATCCATAAGGCAGGACGGATTTTTTGTCAACAAAAAAGTCAACAACCCGGCCTCAACGTGCCCTAGGGTCATACGATTTTTAGCGAAAGCTCCATGAGCTGTTCGATACTCACCGGGGAGTGCGCATCGGTCATGAGATCGGTGGCCTTCTGCGTCTTG
>JAPLJU010000111.1 GCA_026388445.1 Deltaproteobacteria bacterium | reverse complement strand
TCCACGCCTTCCCATCCAGCATGTCTTACCTGCCGGACAGTGGCACTCGGTGGATTTCGTTCCGCCTACAGGTGCGGGGCAGCGCCGGCTTCAGACCGGCTTCCTTGATCTGACAGCGTTAGCAGCTTCGCTTGCTGGTCTATTTTGTCTATTTCGTCTGTTTAGTCTATTTGGGCTTTATTACTCTGGCGCACCAGCGCCTCCCACTCTTACCGTACGCCTAATGCCTATTTTAAACCAACGTCACACGGGGCAGGCCTGTCCGAGGGTGTGGATCAATGAGAACGTCTGTTTCATAAACTTTTTGAATATTATCCGAAGTAATAACCTCCGCCGGGGGGCCCATGCTGAAAAATCTGCCATTCTTTAAAAGAAGGATACGGTTACAGTACTGTGCGGCCAGGTTGATATCCTGAGTCACCACGATGACCGTGAGATTCTCCTTCTCGTGGAGCATCTTCATCAACTGGAATAGAGCCACCTGATGTCTGATATCGAGGTAGGTCGTCGGCTCGTCGAGAAGCAGGATCTGAGGTTCCTGGGTCACGGCCCTGGCGATGAGGACTCGCTGTCTTTCCCCGCCGCTTAATTCGCCCATGCCCCGCCGACTGAAGTCGGTCGTGTCGGTCATCTCCATGGCCCGACGGGCAATGGCAAAATCTTTCTGCCCTTCAAATCGAAGGAGCCCGAGATGGGGCGTTCTTCCCATCAGAACAATTTCCTCCACGCTGAAGGGGAAGAACATCGAGTAGTCCTGGGGGACAACACCGATCGCCTTCGCCAGGGTCTCCCTTCCTATCTGCGAGATATCCCTGTCCCGGAGCCACACACAACCCTCCCGGGGTGCGAGAATTCCGTCGAGAATCTTAAGAAGCGTTGTCTTCCCCGAACCGTTGGGGCCGATGATGCCGAGGACTTCCCCCTCCCGCACTTCGAAGGTGACATCCCGGAGGACCCACTGTTCGCCATATTGAAACCCGACTTTGTCGGCGTGCATGATAATCATGGCTCAGAATCCCCTTCCTTTCCGGAGAAGGTATATGAAGTAGGGTGCACCGCAGATTGCGGTGATGACGCCGACGGGAAGTTCGCCCGGGGCCATCAGCGTCCTGGCGATGGTGTCGGCAACCACGAGGAATGATGCGCCGAAGAGAAAAGACGCGGGAAGAAGAATACGGTGATCGGGACCGAGCACCATCCGCATCAGATGAGGGATGACGAGTCCGACGAAACCGATGATTCCACTCACCGATACGGCCACGCCGGTTATGAGGGACGCCGCGACGAAGAGGATTTTTTTGACCTTCTCCACGTTGATGCCGAGCTGAAGGGCCGTTTCCTCGCTGACAACGATGAGGTTCATCGGGCGGGCGTAGGCATAGAGAATAGCGAAACCACCCAGGATGATGGTTCCCGTGAGAACGATCTCCCCGGTGGTGGCAAGTGATAAATCCCCCATCAGCCAGAACATCACGTTGTGAACATCCGAACTGGTGCTCGTGGAGATCAGAAACATGATGATGGCGGAGAAAAAGGCATTGACGATGACTCCGGCCAGAAGCAGTGTGTTGGATCGAAGCTGGGCTCCGGTTCTGGCAATGCCGAAGACGATGATCACGGTGAGGACGGCGCCCAGGAAGGCAAGCCCCGGGATGCCCAAAGGGAGCAGGGTCGCGCCGATGAGGATGCCGATGATGGCTCCGACAGCGGCTCCGCCCGAAATGCCCAGGATGTAGGGGTCGGCCAGCGGATTTCGAAGAAGGGCCTGGAAGACCACACCGGCCATCGATAATGCTGCGCCGACAATGCCGGCAAATAAAATCCTGGGAAGGCGAATGGAAAAAATGATCTCCTTTTCAAGGTGGGTAAACCCGGCATATCCCTCACGCCAACCGTAGAAAAGGCCGGTGATCCCGCGGACGATGCCGATGTCGGTCACCCCCACAAAAAGCGACACGATGATGGAGCCGGCCAGGATCATCAGGAGCACGAAACTGATTTCAAGTACTTTCGGAAGATTTACCGTCCGGAAGACCATGGCTCTCCCCAAGGCGCAAGGGTACATCGGTTATGTGGACAAAACCTTCATGTCAGGGGGGAGATCAACAATGGATACCACAGGATCAAGCGGGAAGGACATCCGGGTTTACCCCCCTCGAGGTTTCAGATGGATGGGTTTTCCGGCTCAGGACGACCTACTCACCTGCCTTCCCATCCCGGCTCATTCCGGGACAGTGGCAATCCAAGGCTTTCGTTTCCATCACGGCTGCGGGGCAGCGGGGGATTTTCACCCCTCTTCCGCGCATCCATCTCTAATTGAAACTGACTATATTTAAAACATTTTCTTTTGTCAACAACCGTTGAGGCACGGCCCTTGAAAGGGGATATTTCCGTTGACGAAACTCGGCCTGCTGGCGTATAAAGCCCCGTGTTTGAAAATCCCTCCTTTTCGTGACGGGAACATTCGCAGCACGCGGGTCGCTTGATCCCGTCTGGCTCTCTGTTCTTCTCAGTATCGCCGGGATTGCCGGTAACACCGTGAACTACGGGGTGGGCTACCTGCTGGGCCCGAAGGTCGTGGCCGGAAAAAAGATACGGTGGGTCAAGCAGGAATACCTGGACCGGACGCACCGGTTCTACGAGAAATACGGTGGGAAGACGATCGTCATCGCCCGGTTCGTGCCGATCATCCGCACCTTCGCGCCCTTCGTGGCGGGCGTGGGGACCATGACCTATGGGCGGTTTCAGTTCTATAACGTGATCGGATGCGTCGCCTGGATCCTCACCTTTGTCTTCGGCGGGTATTATTTCGGCAATATGTCTGTCGTCAAAGAAAATTTCACCTTCGTGATTCTCGCCATCATCATTATTTCCCTCATCCCGACCGTCGTTGAGGTCATTCGCGCCCGTAACTTCAAATCCTAAGAGGAGCGAGGACTGTAACAGTCCGGATTTTTAATCTTCCTCTCCCCTGGTCCCGATACCCTTTCCCTATATCGCTTTCCGGTAGGCAAGCCGTTTCTCCAGCCATCGCGAGTAGCTGGTGAGCATGAAGCAGAGGATGAAGTAGATGACGGCTATGAAGAGGAAGATCTGGGCCGGGTAGATCATCGTTCGATTGTTTACCTGGGTAGCCACATGGGTGAGCTCCGCAACGCCGACGATGAAAGCAAGGGAGGTGTCCTTGATGAGGGACACGAGCTGGTTTACGAAGGAGGGGATCATGTTCCGCAAGGCCTGGGGCAGAATGATGAAAACCATCATCCGGGTTCGGGAGAGGCCCGTCGAGAGGCCGGCCTCCAACTGGCCGCGGGGGATCGCCTCGATGCCCGCCTGGACGATCTGGGACATGTAGGCGGAGGTGAAGACGGTGAGCGCCGCGATGACGGTCCAGCTTTCGGGGACCACACGTCCCATGAAGGCGGGCAGAAGGAAGTACATCCAGAAGATGACCATCAGAAGCGGGATCCCGCGGATGCAGTTCACGACGGCGAGCACCGGGTACTTGACGAAACGGTTTTGGGACACGCCCTTCGTCCCTTGCCTTTCGCCTTTAACCTTATGCCTTTGGCCTTTTTTTATCTAAAGAGCTTTTCGAAGAATTCCCGCTTCTCCCTCGGGTAAGAGAGCGTCCCCTCGTGGTCGATGATGAGCCGTCCCTCGGTGTGATCCAGCTCGTGCTGAACAATTCTTGCTAAGAAGCCGGTGTAGCGTTTGTTCACCTTGCGCCCATCCTGGTCATAGGCCCTTACCTTGATTTCCGCGGCCCTGCTCACCTCCACGCTGATGTCGGGACAGGAGAGACACCCCTCGTTCATCTTCTCGAGGTCGCCGCGCATCTGGGTGATACGGGGATTGACGAGGACGTCATAATCATCTTTGCTTTTCGGAGCTCCCTTTTGGTCAAAATTCTTGTTTTTGAAGATGACGATCTTCTTGCTGATCCCGATCTGCGGTGCCGCCAGCCCCAGGGCATCATCCCGCTTCGTGAAAACGTTGATCAGCTTGGCGATATCTTTTTTTGCCTGGGCGTCAAATGGAACGGGCAAGTCATCGGCGGGCCGCCTCAGCAGACGGGCCTCTTCTTCAACGGTTGTTCCATCTCTCCAGAGCATCCAGGTTTTGTGCGTCGTCATGGTTTCATCCCCGATCATGAGAATAGCCGTTGCATTCGGGGCATCCTTATAGCACGATCGCATGGCTCTTTCAAGGATGGCTGGAAGTGAATCGGTCCTTGATCATTTCGCCTTTCTCTGTTAACTTGCCGATTCCATGATCATTTCTATTGCATCGAGGTTGCCTTGATTGCTCGATTCATAGGCGAGCGGGCCCGCAGGGCCTTCTCCCGGGCTATGACTTTCGGGGAAGGAGGTCATCCGGAACTCCCCGCCGGAACCGCCAGCAAGGACCGCCTCCTCTACCTGCACATCCCCTTCTGCGAAAAACTCTGTCCATACTGCTCCTTCAACCGCGTCGTCTTCGTGGAACCGCTTGCCAGGAACTATTTCCGGGCCCTCAGGAAGGAGATCAACCTCTACCGGGAGCGGGGTCATGATTTCAGCGGAGTCTATGTCGGAGGCGGCACGCCCACGGTCCAGATCGATGAACTGAAAGAGACCCTGCTTCTGGCCCGCGCGAATTTCGGTATCCGGGAAATCTCCGTCGAGACCAACCCCAACCATTTGACGGCGGATAATGTGCGGGCGCTGAGAGAGGCCGGCGTGAACCGGCTTTCGGTGGGGGTGCAGAGTTTCGACGACGGGCTCCTCCGGGCCATGGACCGCTATGAGAAGTACGGAAGCGGATCGGAGATCGCAGGTAGACTGAAGGACACTCTCGGGGCATTTAATACTTTAAACGCTGATATGATTTTCAACTTCGCGACTCAGACACCGGAAATCCTGGCCCGGGACCTGGAGACGCTGATCGATATCGGGATCGATCAGATCACGTACTACCCGCTCATGGTTTCCGATTCCACCCGGGAGAAGATCCACCGGACCCTTGGACCGGTGGACATGAAAAGAGAAAAAAGATTTTACCGCCAGATCACGGAGCGGCTGATACCGCCGTATCATTTTTCCTCCGTCTGGTGTTTTTCCCGGAAACCCTCCATGATTGACGAATACGTTGTCGGTTACGATGAGTATGCCGGACTGGGAAGCGGTTCCATCGGCTTCATGGGCGGGACGTGTTATGCCAACACGTTTTCCATCGAGGATTACATCCGTCGTCTCGATGCCGGCGAGATCCCCCTCATGGCGGCGAGGCGGTTCGATACCCGGGAGCAGGTCCAGTACGATTTTCTGATGAGGCTATTCGGGACGGAGATGAACCTGGAGGCACTGAGAAAAAAATATGGAAGAAATCTTGGACGACATCTCTGGCCCATGGTATTTGCCTTCAGGATCGCCGGCGCTGTTCGTTGCTCGAAGGGCCGTCTGTCCCTGACCCCCAGGGGACGCTATTTCTGGGTCGTCATGATGCGGGAATTTTTCATCGCCGTGAATAATTTTCGTGACTTCTGTCGGGGGTATGATATTTGAGGGCTGTGACGAACCTGTGTCGAAGGCATCATCTGATTTGAAAGAAGAAGGATGAGCAACATGCAGATGGACGATCGGCAGAAAGAACTCCTGCGTCAACTGCCCAAGATCGACGAGATCATCCTCCTGCTGGAGCAGAAAAAGGTCTTCGAGCGTGCGCCGCGGGAGATCGTAGTGAATACCTGCCGCTCCGCCGTCGGTGAACTTCGGGAGGCCATCCTGAAGAGCAAGAAGGGCGGCAAGGGCTTCGTAGCCCCCTCTTTGGACCAGGTTGCAGAAGCGGTTACCCGTAAGGTCGAAAACCTTCACCGGCCCAGTCTCCGGCGGGTGGTGAACGCAACGGGGATCGTGCTGCACACCAACCTTGGCCGTGCGCCGCTCTGCGAGGAAGCCCTTCATCGTGTGATGGATGTCAGCCGCGGCTATTCGAACCTGGAATATGACCTGGAGAAGGGGAAGCGGGGGCTTCGATACGATCACGTCTCGAAAATTCTCTGTGACCTCACGGGTGCCGAGGATGCCCTTGTCGTCAACAACAATGCGGCAGCGGTGCTGCTCGTTCTCAATACGCTGGCGGCAGGGAAGGAGGCCGTTATATCGAGGGGAGAGCTCATCGAAATCGGGGGCGAGTTCCGGATTCCCGAGGTCATGGAAAAAAGCGGCGCTATCCTCAGGGAGGTGGGGACCACCAACCGGACGCACCTGTCGGATTACGAAAAGGCGATAGGGGAAAAGACGGGGCTTCTGCTCAAGGTGCATACGAGCAACTTTTTGATCATGGGCTTCACCGAAGAGGTTCAGCTTCCGGAACTTGCGGCCCTCGGGCGGAAGCGGGGTATCCCCGTGATGAGCGATTTGGGGAGCGGGTGTCTCATCGAGACGGAAAAATTCGGCTTGAAGAAAGAGCCGACAGTCCAGGAAACACTCAAAACCGGCGTCGATGTCGTCACCTTTAGCGGCGACAAGCTTCTGGGAGGGCCCCAGGCGGGGATTATTCTCGGGCGTCGCGAGACCCTGGAACGGGTCAAGAAGAATCCTTTAAACCGGGCACTCCGGATCGACAAGATGACGCTTGCGGCCCTTGAGGCGACGATGCGACTTTATCTGCACGAGGGAGAGGCCCTGACAGGCATTCGGGGTCTCCGTGTCCTCACGGAACCGCTGGAGGAAGTGGAGCGAAGGGCGAAAAAGCTGCTCAGACTTTTAAAGAAGGCAAAAATCGAGGGGTTGACGCTCTCGCTCAAAAAGGGAAATTCCATGGCCGGCGGAGGCTCCCTGCCGACGCAGGAGATCCCGTCGGTCCTCCTGAGTCTTCGATCCTCGAAACTTTCGGCGAACGCCGTGGAGCAGAGGCTGCGCCAATTCGATACCCCTATCATCGCCCGGATTGCAGAAGAGGAAGTTCTTTTCGATCTGAGAACCATAGATACCGAAGAGCTTGATATCATCCGGCACGCCCTGGAGGGGCTTGCCCGGCCGTGAGATCACGCGGTCATGGCCTGCGGCTGACAAGAGGGTTTGTTGAAAATCGGGAAAGAGGAGATATTTGAGTTTCACGTGACTGCGCCGGAGGCCGGTACGAGGCTGGATGTTTTTCTCGCGACAAACATCCCCTCCATGACGCGTTCCCAGATTCAGAAGCTGATCGATCAGGGCCTGGTTCAAGTAAGGGGCCAGAAAACGAAGGCTGGCCAGAAACTCAAGGCCGGCGAGGCCGTCATCCTTTTCAAACCCCCACCCGTTGAAGACGAACTTGCCCCCGAAGATCTTCCCCTCAGGATCCTCTACGAGGATCAAGCCATCGCCGTTGTAGAAAAACCGGCCGGCATGGTCGTCCACCCTGCCGCCGGGAATGTCCGGGGTACCCTCGTGAACGCCCTTCTTCACCACCTGAAGGATCTTTCAGGGGTGGGGGGCGTGTTGCGTCCAGGGATTGTCCACCGGCTCGACAAAGGAACGTCGGGGGTCATGGTGGTTGCCAAAAACGATGCTGCACACAAGGGGCTGACGGATCAGTTCAAGAAGCGCGAGGTCAAAAAGGTATACCTGGCTCTCGTGTATGGTGACGTCAGGGAAAACGAGGGTGTCGTCGACCTGCCGGTGGGAAGGCACCCCAGGGACCGGAAAAGAATGTCTATTAGAAGCCCGAGGGGAAGAGAAGCATTCACACGATGGCGCGTTGTCGAGCGTTTCGGCGACGTGACACTCCTCGAGGTGGTGATCAAGACGGGAAGGACCCATCAAATCCGGGTTCATCTCAATACTATCGGACATCCCGTGATCGGGGACAGGACCTACGGGAATCCCCGGCGGCTTGCATCGATTGCGGATAGGGCAGAGAGATCAAAGCTTGCCGAAATGAAGAGGCAGACCCTCCATGCAGGCACCCTGGGTTTTTGTCACCCTCTGACCCGGGAACAGATGGAATTCACCTCCCCTTTGCCCGAGGACATGGAGACCCTCATCCAATATCTCCGCGAAAGGACGCCGGTCTGAAGCGCATGTTCGGATTTTCACAGGAAGGATCGATCAAATATCTCGAATCCGAGAACCTTCTGAATGTGGATTTTATCGTCCATGGTTTCTGCACGCGGTGGGGCGGTGTCAGCCAGGGGGCATATGAAAATCTCAATTTCAGCTTTCGGGAAGGTGATCCAACGGATCGGGTCGACAAAAACTGGGAGATTCTGGCGACCGCCTTTGAGGTCCCCCGTCGGCAATTTTTTGTCGTCAATCAGATTCACGAGGATCGGATCCTCCTGATCGATGAAGAACATCCAAAGCCGAGTGAAAATCAGCCGTTGCAGTATGACGCCATCCTGACGGACCGGCCGGGACTGGCGATTGGCATAAAGACTGCAGACTGTGTGCCGATATTAGTGGTAGATCCGGTTAGACGGATCATCGGTGCGGTCCACGCCGGCTGGAAGGGAACCTCCCTCGGAATTGCCGCGAAGGCGGTGGACGCGCTGGTGAGTCGTTATCTTTCAAAACCCTCTGATCTTATCGTTGCGGTCGGTCCGGCGATCGGTCCCTGCTGTTACCAGGTGGATGAAGTGGTCTTTGGATCCATGAGCGATCAGTCCGGACAGGATCCCCTTTTCCGTCCCTGCCGTGAAAAGGGAAAGTGGATGCTCGACCTTCCCCTGGCAAACAGGTTGCAACTGGAGAGGACGGGCATTCCTTCCGGAAACATTTTTACATCGGGTATCTGTACCGCCTGCCGGGGAGATTTCTTCTTTTCCCACCGGCGTGAGAAGGGCAAAACAGGGAGGCATCTGAACTTCATAATGATCCGCGGGACGGCGGGGGCTTCGCGATCAAAAAGCGCTTGACATGGTTAGGGTGATGCGATATATCGCAACCATCTCAAAAAGGCTTATAAATGCCCTTCCATTGGAGTAACCCTTAGAAGTCAGCTTTGCAAACCATCACATTCATCACCGGAAGCTCATTTTTCATAGGTAGATTCTCGTAGTGCATATGGCACTTTTGGAAGCGGGATGATCAAGAAGACGTCCATTCTCTGTCAGTACGCGCAAATCGTTCCCATGAAGAAATTTTAAGACAACGAGGAAGCCTGTTATGAACATTGTAGAGATCAAGAAAAAATCCATCGGCGAACTCACGGTTCTGGCCAAGGAGCTCAATGTGCCCGGTGCCGGCGTGTTGCGGAGACAGGATCTCATTTTTTCCATCCTGCAGACCCAGGCCGACAAGAACGGGGCCCTCTACGGCGAGGGCGTCCTGGAAACCCTGCCCGACGGGTTCGGGTTCCTGCGGGCGGTGGATTACAACTATCTCCCCGGCCCCGACGACATTTATGTATCGCCTTCCCAGATCAGGCGTTTCAGCCTGAGAACGGGAGATACCGTTTCCGGAGAGGTGAGGCCTCCAAAGGAGGGGGAGAAATATTTCGCCCTTCTGAAGGTCGATACGGTCAACTTTGAAACCCCGGAGTACGCCAAGGATAAAATCCTTTTCGACAACCTCACGCCCCTCTACCCCGAAGAAAAATTGAAGTTGGAAAGCGATCCCGAGAATTTCTCCACCCGCGTGATGGACCTCTTCACCCCCATCGGCAAAGGGCAGAGGGCGCTCATTGTGTCACCGCCCAGGGCCGGCAAGACCATACTCCTCAAGGATATTGCTCACAGCATCGCGGCCAACCATGAAGAAGTGACTCTCATGGTTCTCCTCATCGACGAGCGTCCCGAGGAGGTCACGGACATGGAAAGAAGCGTGAAGGGAGAGGTGATCTCCTCGACCTTTGACGAGCCGGCGACAAGGCACGTTCAGGTTGCCGAAATGGTTATCGAGAAGGCGAAGCGTCTGACGGAACACAAGAAAGACGTGGTCATCCTGCTGGACAGCATCACGAGGCTCGCCAGTGCATACAATGCCGTTGTCCCGCCCAGCGGCAAGGTCCTCTCCGGCGGTGTGGACTCCAACGCCCTGCATAAGCCCAAGCGGTTTTTCGGAGCCGCCCGGAACATCGAGCAGGGCGGAAGCCTGACGATCATCTCCACGGCCCTGATCGATACGGGAAGCCGCATGGATGAAGTCATTTTCGAGGAATTCAAGGGTACCGGCAACATGGAAATCATCCTGGATCGCAGGATCGCCGACCGTAGGGTATTCCCCGCTTTCGATCTCGTCCGCTCCGGGACCCGGAAAGAGGAACTCCTGATCCCCAAAGAGCATCTCAACCGCGTGTGGATCCTAAGAAGGCTTTTGCAGGAGATGAACCCGATCGATGCCATCGAGTTTATCATCGACAAGATGCGAAAGTCGGCGACCAACCAGGAGTTTCTGGACTCGATGAATCAGTAAAAACGGGCATCAGGCTCCGGGCATCAGGAAATAATAAAAAGATTTTTCATTCCCGGTACCCGGTACCCTGAACCCGGCATCCCGAGCGAAGCGAAGGGTGCA
>JAPLJU010000127.1 GCA_026388445.1 Deltaproteobacteria bacterium | reverse complement strand
CAACATCAAGGTTTTTCAGCGCTTGCAGCATCGTGTAATAGGTCTGTTTCACACCCAGAACGACCAGGCTCGTGATATTATCGAGGTCCTGTTTGGAGGCGCCCGTATTGAGATTGGCGATCTCGACTTGTGTCGGTGTCTTCCCGAAATCGAAGATATTCTGGGTCAGGTTCAGGTTACTCGCATATTGATCAAACGTATTGGACCCGCTGGAGCGGGCAGTCTCAGAAGCAAAGGGTGAGTTTTTGCTGTAGTTCGTCTGCCAGCCGACCTGCGGGTAATAGTTCGACTTGGCCTGCCCGATTTTGCTTTCATTCACTCTCACCGTGCTCGCGGCTGCTGCAATACTCGGATGGTACTGGAGGGCGATCTGGATGGCGCGCTGCAGATCGATCAGTTCATTCTTTTTTATCGGACCCTGTGCCGCCGCTATAATAGGAAATAACAATGTGAAACAAATGATGCATAAGAATTTCTTCATAACCCGTCACCGTTCCGCTAATATATCAAGGCCTGTCGGAAAAACAGGCGATTCTTCCAACGATCCCGAGCATAGGGAGCCATCGGAGATATATTAAATGCCTGTCCTTTCATTTTTTATTGGACCCTGCAGCAGGGGTATGGCCTTCCAGGTTGTCGATGCCGGCATTCCGCTCCAGGAGAGCCCGGGATAAAATGAGGTTCAGCCTCGAGGTGGTCATCTGCTCGCGGGCGGTCTGCAGAAGCCCCTCGGCAACGACGAGGGCAAGGATATCCCCTTTGCCGACCTTGTATTCGCCGAAGGCCTGGTCATAGTTCTGCTGGGCCTGTTTCAGCTGTGTGGTCGCCACGTCAACATTCTTCGCGGCGGTCAGAAAATTTTCGTAATTCCGCCTGAGATCCAGCAATAGCTGCCTCTCGATTTCTTTCAGGTTGTCCTCTGAGATGCCGACATCAATTCTCGCGGACTTTGCCCGGTAGAATTTGCCGAGCTCGAAGATATTCCACGACGCAGTCAGTAGAGCGGCACGATCCTCAAAGGACGATGTGGTGCTCGTCTCCCCCGTCCGCGAATAGACGGCACTGGCGGACAGCGTGGGGTAAAAGGGGCTGTAGGATAGTGTCCTTGTGCTCTCCGCTTTCCTGACGGCATATTCAAACTGCCTGATTTCGGGCCTCTGCAGGACGAAATCCGCAAGCACCTTTTCTTCGGGGGCTGCCTTCGATGCCTCCAGCGTCCCTTCGACCTCATAGGGTTCATCAAAGCGTTTTCCGATGAGGGAGGAGAGTTCCGAGAGGGCCTTGATGACGTTTCCCTCTCCCTGGATGAGATTGAATTTCGCCTGTTCGAGCCTGACGGATGCCTGTAGAACATCGGAGAGCTTGGCCACGCCGAACTTGTAGCGTCCTTCAGCGACCTCGAAATCTGTTTTGGCGTTGTCAAACTGCCTCTTTCGATGGTCAAGGATCTCGCGGGTGGCGATCGCCGTGTAGAAGCTCACCTTGACATCGAAATCCACTTGGAGGCGGCTTTTCCGCACCTCTTCCTGATCCGTGCCCAGGTTGTATTTAGCAATATTTCGGTTTGCCTCCCTTTTAAACCCGTCGAAGAGGGTCAGCGAAACAGAGGCATCGCCGTTTGTCGTGTCATAGTTGCTCGTCGAGGTGTCATGCCACTGCAGGGACCCGCCTACGTCAACGCTCGGGAGATAGGGGCCGTAGGAGGCCTTGTATAGGGCCTCTGAAGACTGGACCTTTTTAAGCACCGCCTGGTAGGCCGGCAGGTTCTTCAGGGACAGCGAAATGGCTTCCTCGAGTGTGAGCGCGAAGCCCACGGGGGCGATCATGAAAGAGAGCATGACATAGAGAAGGACCATTGCGGATTTCCATGGGATCCCTTTATTTTGCGAAATCATGATGACGGCTTCCTCGAGAAAAGAGGATTTCCTGATCATAAGAACGTACGGGCTCTGGAATCGTTGATCCCCCTTTGAGGGACGCTTTTGAAAAATCATTACAATCGTAGTTTTACTTGTTTTTTTCTTGCTTTGGCAAGCAGAATTTGAGTGACGGCCCTTTCGATAATTGGTAAGAGAGTAGGCAGATACTCTGAAAAGAGGGAGGAAAACAATGAAGCTGATGCGCTTTGTCTCAGGAGAGAACAGAGTCCAGATGGGGCTTTATGAACCCGATAACCCGGGTTTGGCAAGGGTTGTGGAAGGTGATATTTTCAGGAAGATTAGATTGACGAGAAAAAATGCAGAGGTCAAGAAAATCCTGGCCCCCCTGGATCCGCCGAATGTACTGGCCCTCGGGCTCAATTATCGAAGCCACGCCGATGAGTTCAACGCCTCCTATCCGGACACCCCCATTTTGTTCTTGAAGGGGACGAACAGCGTAATAGGTCCCGGGGAGCCGATCGTGCTTCCGAAGGCCGGGCCGGATGAGGTGGATTATGAGGCGGAGCTTGCCGTTGTCATCGGAAAGACGGCCAGGAACGTTTCTAAGGAAAAAGCGATCGACTATGTTTTTGGTTATACCTGCGCCAACGATGTAAGCGCCCGGGACTGGCAGGTCAGGAAACAGCGAAACCAATGGGCCCGAGGGAAAAGCTTTGATACCTTCTGTCCCCTCGGACCCTGCATGGTTACGAAGGATGAGATCACGGACCCGAACAGGCTTCGCATAAAAGCGATTCTGAACGGAAAGAGCATGCAGGATTCAGAAACATCCTACATGATCTTCGATGTGGCGTCGGTGATAAGCGATTTGAGCCGCTCCATGACGTTGCTCCCCGGGACGGTCATCATGACGGGGACGCCTGACGGTGTGGGTTTCACACGGAAGCCCCCTGTCTTTCTGAGGGAGGGAGATGTCATCTCCATCATTATCGAAGGTATCGGAGAGTTGACCAACCCGGTCGTCAGGGAACCCTAACCGATGATGCGGCATGTTACATCGAAAAGAATAACGCAGTGAGGTAACCGGAGACAAAGAAGGCGGAATGATGAAGAAAGATTGGTATTTTATTCAGAGATATGCTAATAAATCAAGATGGTTGTCATATTTCGAGCATGGATCGCCCTTCCGGGCGATGAGGTTTGATGGAGGACATTTATGAAAATGGATTTTAAGTACCGGCAGCCTTTTTTCATGGTTCTGTTGATTTTGCTGATCGGATTTTTCGCCGTTTCCGTGGCGGGAGTCCTTCGTTTTTCCGTGGGGCCCAGCATGGGCCTGGCGGGATCCGACAGCGCAGCCGTTTCGCAGGCAGCATCAGGCGCAAAGGCCCTATTTCCTGTCAGCGGATCAGCGCCATTTTCTTTTGCCGATCTTGCGGAGAAGCTGAGCCCCGTCGTCGTCAATATCAGCACAACCAAGACTTTCAAGATGGAGGGTAGATCGCGATCACCCCAGGGGAATGCCCATCCCTTCGAACGTTTCTTCGGAGAGGACGAATTCTTCAGGCGGTTCTTTGAAGAAATGCCGGAGCGGGAACTCAAGCAGAGAAGCCTCGGGTCCGGATTTATCATCAGCCCGGACGGGTACATCTTTACGAACAATCACGTCGTCGAGAAAGCGGAGAAGATCAAGGTGAAGCTTTCAAACGGCAAGGAATACGACGCGACCGTCAAGGGAAGAGATTCGCGGACCGACATTGCACTCATCAAGATCAATCCCGAGGGAAGCCTCCCCACGGCGAAACTCGGGGATTCCGACAAACTTCGTGTTGGGGACTGGGTTGTGGCCATCGGCAACCCCTTCGGGCTCGATCACACAGTAACCGTGGGGATCGTGAGCGCGAAAGGACGGGTGATCGGCGCGGGACCTTATGATAATTTCATTCAAACCGATGCATCCATCAACCCGGGAAACAGCGGAGGGCCTCTCATTAACCTGGCAGGCGAGGTTGTGGGAATAAACACGGCCATCGTGGCTCACGGTCAGGGGATCGGGTTTGCCATTCCCGTTAACATGGCGAGAGAAATCCTCGATGATCTCAAGGCGAAAGGTAAAGTCACACGGGGCTGGCTCGGCGTTTCCGTTCAGGATATCACCGACGATATCGCAAAGGGTCTCAAGCTTAAAGAACAATCGGGTGCGCTCGTGACAGAAGTCTTCGACGGAGACCCCGCGGACAAGGCCGGTATCAAGCAGGGTGACATCATCAAGGAAGTAGATGGGAAGGCCGTTCGCGACACCCATGAGCTGCTCAGGATTGTTGCGATGGTCCCGGTGGGCAAGAAGGTGAATGTCAAGATATTGAGAGATGGCGCAACTAAAGATTTTCAAGTCAACGTAGCCGAGCGCGAGGAAAGCAAAGAGCTTGCTTCCGCCCGAAAAGACACGAAGGAAAATTACGGGATGACCGTACAGGAGGTCACACCGGAAATAGCGAGAAGATTCGGAATGCCTGCGCCGACGGGCGTTTTCGTCACACAGGTCAAGGAAGGCAGCGACGCCGAAGATGCCGGTATTCAGCCCCAGGATGTCGTACTCCAGATAAACAAGGTGAAGATCAATAATTTAAAGGATTACCAGAGGGAGATCGCAAAGAAAACGACGGAGGACCGAATTCTACTTCTCATCAAAAGAGGTAGAGGGACCTATTACGTGGCCATCAGGAAGGACTAGTACGAGGGATTAGAAGGGAAGGAGCGTGGAGAGCCCGCCAGAGACGTTTTTACCTGGCGCCGGAAACACGGATATTTCATAGAAACAACAAATTGCGTCTGCCAATAGAAACCGCAGGGCAAAATTTCAAATTAGATAATAATATTAATTACTTAGATGCGGTTTTTGAATTTTGCGCCGTGATTGCAAAAACGGGAAAGACACGGTGCATATTCTTTATTTGGTCCTTCCTAGGTCCTGGACTCCCCATTGGACAAGGATTTATTAGGTGACCCGCGTGAAGAAAGCGGAATAAACCCTTGAAAGATGCGTTTGCCTATCGTAATGAGTTCAAAGAAGAATGTCCTGGCAATATACAGACTACTCGAGGGTCACTTTGGTGATTTGCAATGGTGGCCGGCCGAAAAGCCTTTTGAGGTTATCATCGGGGCCATTCTGACACAAAACACAAGCTGGAAAAACGTTGAGAAGGCCATTCAGAACCTCAAGAGAGAAAAATGCCTCGTTCCAGAAAACCTATATAGGGCAAAGAAAGAGCGGGTCGAGGCCCTGATCAAGCCCTCGGGTTATTACAGGGTAAAGACAAGGCGCCTCAAGAAATTTCTTGAGTTCCTCTTCGACGAATATGATGGCTGTGTCGCAGATATGTTCGGGGAGGATTGGAGAACTCTCAGGGAAAAGCTATTGAAAGTTAATGGTATAGGTGAGGAGACGGCAGACAGCATTTTACTCTATGCGGGCCAGAAACCCGTATTCGTTATTGATCAATACACGCGTAGAATTTTTTCGAGACACGGATTGATAGACGGGAAGGCGGGTTATGAGGAAATTCAAAGATTCATCACGGACCGTTTGCCCGTCGATGTGCCTCTATACAATCAATATCACGCGCTTCTAGTCAATACGGGGAAGCAATTCTGTAAAAAAGACCCGCTTTGTATTACCTGTCCTCTCGGGCGGATAAGAAGAACAAGAACCGGCGGCTCGCATTGATAAACAGAGTTGGTGGAGGTATGCCGGCGAGAAGGTTTGCATGAAGACATTGGATACATGAGGGGGGTTACAATGCTTCTCGATATCAGGGCGCTAACGGTAGAGGTGGAAGGTAAAGAGGTTCTGAAAGGGGTCAATCTGCAGATTGATCAAGGGGAGACCCATGTACTCTTCGGTAAAAACGGTTCGGGAAAGACAAGCCTTCTCATGACCATCATGGGATTTTCCGGATACAAGGTAAAAGAGGGGAGCATTTTTTTCAAGGGTGAGGACATCACCAATTTTCCGATAAACGAAAGAGCGAAAAGAGGAATGGGGATGTCTTTCCAGAGACCTCCAACAATCAAAGGTGTTAAGACAATGGATTTAATTGCCATCTTCAACTCGGACGAGAAGTCAGTTGCTGAGGCCGCCGAAAGCCTTGAATTAACTGCATTTCTTGACCGCGAGATCAATCGCGGTTTTTCGGGGGGGGAAATTAAGAAATCTGAACTTTTACAGCTCATGACCCAAAACCCGGATTTGATACTTTTGGATGAGCCTGAATCAGGGGTGGATCTTGAAAATATTGCAGTCATCGGCAGGGCAATAAAAAAACTGCTCCAGAAAAATTTGCGACGACTCCGTGTGAATGCCGGATTGGTTATCACGCATACCGGGCTCATACTGAATTATGTCGAAGCAGACAGGGGACATCTCTTACTGGACGGCAGGATGCGTTGTGAAGGCAATCCCCGGGAGATGTTTGCGACCATACAAAAATCGGGTTACGAGGTGTGTGCCAGATGTCAGAAGTGAAAAAAAGAGCTGAGTCTGCACAGGGCAAAAAGGCTGCATACGGGACGGATATCGATCTTTCGAGTTTCAAGAAGAGCGCAGCGCCCCACGCGTACGACGCGAAGTCGAATAGTCTCTCGGAAGAACAGAAAAAATACATGGCGGAAGTGGGTATCATCGCCTCGGGCGATCTGCGGTCTGGAAACTTTCTCCAGATGGATCACTCGGCTGTGAATTGTTCAGCTTTTCAGAAGGGTGTTGAGGTGATGTCCTCGGTGGAGGCCCTCCGGAAGTACGATGGACTGAAGGAGTACTGGTGGAAGGCCATAGATGTAATGACCGATAAATACACGGCAAATGCGGAACTTTCCTTCAACAACGGTTATTTCATTCGAGTCGGGGAAGGTATCAAAGCGAAATTTCCCGTCCAGGCCTGCCTCTATATCGGAGAGGAAGGTTTGGCACAGAATGTACATAATATTCTGGTCGCCGAGGCGGGCTCGGAACTTCATGTGATCACCGGTTGCGATGTTCCCATCGGTGAGACTCAGGGGGGAGAATGCCATGACGAGGCTCAACAGCATCCTGGTTGCGACAAAGGGGTCGGAACTTGATATCGGGGGACGAGTTGTCCTGGAGGCGCGAGGAGCCAAGGCGGAGATTCTTTCAAGAACGATATCAAAGGGCGGTAGCATAATTGCAAGAGGAATCCTTATCGGGGAGAAACCGGGCGTGAAGGCACACCTGGAGTGCAGTGGTTTGATGCTTTCGGATGAAGGATCCATCCGGGCCATCCCTGAACTGGACGGCCGTGTTGCCGGCGTTGAATTGTCCCATGAGGCAGCCGTCGGCAAGATATCACAGGAGGAGATCGAGTATCTGATGGCAAGGGGACTGAGTGAGAGGGAGGCGACGGCCCTCATTGTAAGAGGGTTTCTCAGGGTTGAAATGGTGGGATTGCCGGAATCTCTTAAAAGAGAAATCGACAGGCTTGTCGAGGAGAGCGAGAAGAGCCTGTTATGAAATAGCGGAGGGCATCAAGTGCCTGACGCTGCAAGAGGTCAGAAAAGGTGTTTATACGTGAAGAGTTGATGAAATCGAGGCTCCAGGAGAAGGCAGATCAATTCATTTTCAATCTATACGATTATACCGGGGCCATTCACATGCATTCTAATTATTCCTATGACGGACGTATCGCCATTGATCGGATCGTTGAAGCGGCAAGGAAAAACAATGTTGATTTTCTGATGTTTACGGACCACAACTGGCTTCAGGCCAGACACGACGGCCTTGAACGTTGGTTTGACGATGTCCTTGTCATCGTCGGCGTGGAGGTTACGCCACGCTATAACCATTACATTGCCTTCGGTATCGACGAGCCTCTCATCATTTGCGATATTTCCTGGGTCTTTCCTTACGATGAGGATCTCGAGATCAAGCCGCAGTTTTATATTGACTGGGTTCGAGGCAGGGGTGGGATTGGTTTTATCGCCCATCCCGACCACGAGGGGGCTTTAAGGTTTCACGTGAAACAACACCCCTGGCTCGACTGGGGGGCAAAAGACTATACCGGCATGGGCATATGGGATTTCATGACGGACTGGCAGAGCCATCTAAAAGGATACGTGAGCGCTTTTTTTGGGTATTTTTTCCCTGCCCACGTGCTCAAAGGGCCCAAGCAGATCACCCTGACACGCTGGGATGAGCTGAACAGGTACAGGAAGGTCGTGGGTATCGGCGAGCTGGACAATCACGATACGGTGAGAGAAATACTCGGTATGCGTTTCGCGATATTTCCTTTCCACAAGGCCTTGCGCTTCATAACAACCCATGTTCAAACGGAAACGCCCTTTTTCAACGATGATAAGCTGGATCGTCGCTTGATCATCAATGCATTGAAGCGTGGTCGTGCCTATGTTGCCCTCGAGTATTTTCAGCAAGCCAAGGGCTTTAGATTTATCATCATGGATGAGACGGAGATCGCCACCATGGGCGATGAATTCTTCCTCGATGAGATGGCCATACTGAGAGTCCATCCTCCCAGCGAGGCGAAGGTCCGCGTCATCAAAGACGGCGAGGTCGTGAGAGAGGAAGTTACAGAAAGCCTGTGGATGGGAATCGATGAGAAGGGTGTGTACCGAGTCGAGGTCTATCTGAAGCGCCACCTAAAATACCGCCCCTGGATTTTCTCCAATCCAATCTATGTCCGTTAATCTTTTAGGATGCCTGCCTCAAAGGAAAGGGCGGCATGGTAGGAACTCCTAACAAGGGGCCCCGATGCGACCCCCTTGAATCCCTTTTCAAGTGCCCATTTCGTGAACTCCCCGAATTCCTCCGGTGAGTAATAGTGCTGGACGGGCCAGTGATCCCGAGTCGGCTGCAGGTACTGACCTATGGTGAGAAAATCGCAGTCCACCGCGGCCAAATCATCAATTAAATCCTTAATCTCATTGAGTTTTTCACCGTAACCAACCATGAATCCGGATTTGCTCCGGATGCCTTTTTTGCTCTCTTTGATCTGCCTGAGAAGACGAAGTGAAAGCATGTAATCCCCTTCTGGCCTCAAATCGTGGAACAGGGGCCGTGCCACCTCCATATTGTGATTGATCACTTCCGGTCCTGATTCAATGACCCGATTCAGCGCTTCCTGGCTTCCTCGAAAATCCGGGATCAAGACCTCCACCCGGCTTTCCGGAAGGTGCCGGTGCAGAAGTTCAATGCATGCGGCGAATATCCCGGCCCCGCCGTCGGGTAAATCATCTCTGGTGACGGATGTAATGACCACATACTTGAGTCGCATTTCTTTTGCCGCCCTGACGAGGCGTTCCGGTTCCTCTTCATCAACACCCCGGGGTTCTCCATGGGTTACGTTGCAGTACCTGCAATGACGGCTGCAGACCTTCCCGAGGATCAAAAATGTTGCCGTCCCTTCATGAAAACACTCCGCAACATTCGGACATCTTGCTTCCTCGCAAACCGTGTAAAGCCCGAAGTGTCGAAGCGTATCCCTGACCTGGCGATATTCGCCGGTGGAGGGGATCTTGACTTTAAGCCAAGGGGGTTTGGGCATGGACCAGGCTCCAAGCGTCGGGCTACGGGTACAAGGCATTAAAAATAAAAAAGAGAAAAATTATTCCTGATGCCTGAAGCCCAATGCCTGACACCTGTTTTTTAGAAGTAGTACCAGATGGAAATATAATCGTTGATGTTCTCGCCGTCCGCGTTCAGTCTCTTGAGGTAGTCGTAAATGGGGACGTCGGTGTACAGATAATCGAGGGCCGTGAGGATCCTCACCTCCCAGGAATAGAAACGATAAACCCTGCTGCCGTCGGGCAGGATCATGATGACCTCGTGGTCTTGCCACGCCCGGAGATTCGACTTTCCGAGTTTAGGTACGTTGAAGACCGGTTCGTCCGTCCGGACAAGACCGGGAAGCAGACGTGCTTCCTCTCTCCGTTCCTGCTCGATCCTCGCTATAGGGACACGGAAGTCAACGGTCTCCTCCTTGCCCTTGGTGCTGAAGGTGTAGTAGGGGTCCACACCCGAAACCTTGATGGTCTTACGTAAAAGGGCCGTTTCGAATTTTCGGCTGTTGTAGTAGGTAAACACCTGCTGGTTGTACACATTGATCCCGGCGTTTTTGAGCTTCCTGATCGCCTCCACGGTATCGGGGGTCACCTCGGCTGCGTGTTCGAAGTGCGTCACGATCGCGATTTCCCGCCTCCCCCATTCATGGTATTTCTTGAGGACCGCGATGAATCCGTCGTCGATTCTGAAAGGGAGTGTGACAATCACGCGGGTGCCGATCCGGATCCGTTCCACGTGCTTGATCTTCGCCACCTCGCCGATCAACCCGTCCAGGTATCTGTTGTCGAGCGTCAGAGGGTCGCCCCCCGTGATCAAAACCTCCGTGATGCTTTCGTGCCCGTCGATCCAGGCGATGGCCTCCCGGATTTTCTTCCGGCTCATCATCACATCCTCATCCATCGTCTTGATCTCCCAGTTCCGCTGGCAGTACACGCAGATCTGCGGGCAGGCGTTGTAGGGCTTGAGAATGAGGATTTCGGGATAGCGCCGTGTGATGCCGTCGATGGGGCTCGTCGACCTCTCGCCCATGAAGTCCATGTCGAATCCCTTTTCCCTGCTTTCGGCTAAACTCTCGCAGTAGCG
>JAPLJU010000110.1 GCA_026388445.1 Deltaproteobacteria bacterium | reverse complement strand
AAGAAACCCTCCCCTTCGATGGCCCAGTCGAATTTGTTCCCCGTCTGCATGTAATCCCCCTGGGTGAAGAGCTTCTGAACGGCCGTGAGCCTCGTACCCAGACCAACCTCCATGCCGAGAGGCAGGGGATTGCCGGAAGTTGTCTCCGCGCCGGCCTGGCGGTAGACCTGGTACATGAGATCCTGAAACTCGGCCCGCGAGGTCTTGAACCCGACGGTCTGCACGTTGGCCAGGTTGTTGGCGATCACGTCCTGGTTGATCTGCTCGGCGAGCATCCCTGTTGCGGCTGTGTATAGACACCTGATCATAATTATCCTCCCTGATCGTCTTCCTTCTTATGAGTAGAGCTTCCCGAGACGGCTGACGGCCAGCTTGTCCTGCTCGCTGATCGTCTGCATGACCTTCAGATAGGCCTCGACGGATCGATGGATCTCGATCATGTCGATCATTTCTTTCACCGCCTGCACGTTGGAAAGTTCCAGATAGCCGCCCTGAACGGCGGGCTTTTCTTCTTCCTGAAGACCGGCCGTACCGGGATCCCGATACCGGCTGTTTCCGATACGAACGAGGTCTTTGCGATTCGAAAACTTCACAATGCGCAGGGTATTGACACTCTTTTCGTCGACGTTCACCGTACCGTCATGACCGATCTCTACCTTTTTCCCATCCACAGTGATCGGCCCGCCCTGCCCCAGCACCGGGTCTCCCGAAGGGGTGACAAGCAGCTTGTCGCGGTTAATCGTGAAGCTTCCGTTCCTCGTGTAATAATTGCTTCCGTCTCTGTCCTGAATCACAAAGTAACCGTCCCCCTCGACGGCCGCATCCAGGGGGTTCCCGGTCTTCTGCAGGGTACCGTAGGACGGGTCCGTGAAAAGGACCAGGTCGTGACTGAAAGCATTTTCCTCCAGTTCGGGGGTCTCCGATCTCCTGACAAATGTCAGTCTTTCGGCCTTGAATCCGGGCGTGTTGACGTTTGCAAGATTGTTGGTGACATAGTCGAGCTGCGTTAATCTCTTCACGCAGGCACTGACGGCGGTATTGACACCATAGATCATAGACAGAGTCTCCGATTTTTCTTTTTCGATAGGAATTTGAGCAATAGTCATGCCACAGGGTAAGCGGCCGGGGATGGGGGTTCAGACAGGGGTAAATAGATGTAAATTACTCAATCATATCTAAAGGTTACAAATTTTCGCACTTCAGAGAGCTCTCTGGTGTCCCGGGTCCCGAAAGGGGTGTCGGAGGGGTTCTTTCCCATGGAGCGGAGCAGGCCGGGAAAAAATTTCCCCCCGGTCCGGGAAGCGTTTTTTTTCACGAAAAATTGCTATAAACGACTCTCTTCCAGTTTCTCCCGGTATTGTTCATTTGTGGAGTATACAAAGGCGAGGATCTCGGCGATGGCCCGGAAGAGCTCCGATGGGATCTCTTCATCGATATCGAGCCGGCAGAGGATTGAAACAAGCGCGGGGTCTTCCTTGATGGGGACATCGTGTTTCCTGGCAAGCTCGATGATTTTATCCGCCAGGATGCCCAGTCCCTTGGCCGTCAGGCGAGGGGCCTCATCCTTCTTTTTGTCGTACCGGATAGAGGCAGCCATCCGGAGGTCATCTTTTTTCTTCATGGCTGATAAAGTCCCTTCCTGTTGAGCATCCCTGCCCCCCTTTCATGCGAAGAGGTCAACGGCCGTCAGAGATAGTTCCCTCTGGTAAAATTCCTCCCTTGCCTGCCCGAGGTCTTTCTTCACGGTGCAGGTCATCTCACCGGTCTGAAACCCCAGGGCCCCGAGCCGCTCCGCAAGACCGGCGAGCGAAGGACGAATGAAGTCTCGAATCTCGTCGCTGCCGCACTCGATGAGACAGCCCAGTTTTTTCCCCTTCCACCTTGCCTGGATCATGATATCCCCGAGGGCGTCCATATGCAGGGCGAAGACGACATGATAGCCTTCCGAGCCTTTCTTCCTTTTCTGATTTTCCTGATCGACATAGACGAAAACATCCGCCGTGGTCATGCGCCCGGAAAGAAGGAATGGAATCTGGAGGAGATACTTCCCTTCCTGCTCCTGAAAGATCACGTTCAGGACCTGGAGGTTTTCGATATTCTTGAGGGCGCCCTCGAAGAGGCTCAATTTCTGCGAGAGCCCCTTTCCCACTTCACCGTCACCGTGTCTCCGGAGCGCTTCGATCAGATTCAGGAGGAGCTCCTTGAGGCTCACAGCTCTTTCCTGGAAGCTGCCCGTTGACGACCCTTTCTGAAGTTCTTTTTTGATGTCACTTTCCAGAAGGAGTCCCAGGGATTGCAGGCTATCCTTTATCCACAGAGGGTTTTCGACGGTGTTTTTCGAAAAGACAAGGCTCCGGACCAGCTGTAAGATCCGGCCGGCATCGCCTTTGGCGGGAAGGGTCCGGAGCGCCCCGGGATTTTCAGGATCCAGCGCTTCGAGAAGCCCGGCGAGCGATTTGGCTAGTGCCAGGGGGTCTGCCCTCATGGACTGGAGGGCCTCGCCAATATGGGCAGGTTCCCCGGCGGATCTCTCCAGCAGGACCAGTGTGAGAAGGGGGTTCAGCCCCTCCACCCTGAGCCGAATATTTTCTCCTGCCTGCAGGGGTATGGCGGTCCGGGCAACCAGGCTCTGCTCTTGAATGCTGATAAGCAGCCTCTCGCCGTCGAGCCTTCCAAGGACGCGGGCCTCCAGGAGCTGCCCGACAGAGATTTGGGGCAACGGCCGTGCGTCCTGCTGGATCTGGAGTCGGTTTTCTGAGGTTGGGGTTGTAATCGGCGGGAGATGGATGGAAGCCATGCGTGTCTCTGATCGGGAAATTTGATGTAAAGCGTCGGCCTCTTCGGACGGTCGGCGTTCGAAGGCCGATCGAGACACAAAGCGGTCTTCTCACGGGTTCGTCAACCCGTCAGGACCGGGCGGCCTCGCTCCTTCTTCGATCCAGATCGAGGATGAGACTGACTTCCCCTTCGGGGAGGCCGAGGTGCTTTGATATCTCCTTAAGGCTCATGCCTCGCCGGGCCATCCTGACCGCCTCGGCGAAACCCGTCTCCCCGGGGAACTCCCCTGCATGCGGATTCGGGGCAGCCTTTCCGAGCTGAACCTCCGACTGCTCGATGATCTTTCTGAGGTGGTATTCCTTCTCGTCAAGCGCCCGGGAGATCTCCTTCAGGGCCTTCTTTCCCTCGTCCATGGCCTGGACAAGACTCGCCGAACCATTCTGGGACTCGGCCAGGAGTTTCCTGAATTCCGCGAGCATGCGGGGGTCCACACCTGCCGGCCTCCTGCGGCTCTCATCGTGGATCCGGTAGATAAAAAACACGATCACCGCCAGGAGCGCAATGTCGGCCAAAATCTGAATCATGAAAAAAACCTGCTGGCTCATCTCATACCTTGACGTCGATCAATCGTCCCTGCTCTTTCTCTTCAGCCGCATCCTTTTCTCCGGCTTCCGCAGGATTTTCGTGATCGGACTTGAAACTTTTTGAATGCCTTTTTCTCTTTTCTTCCTCTTCTTTGATGCTCGATCGATCCGTTTCGTCGGCGACCTTGACCTTTTCCTCCATAATCTTTTTCTCGAGACCCACCTCGACGGCGAAGTTCCTCTGTTGCATGTCAGACTGCTGCTGCTGTGTATGCTGGATTCGTTCCACAGGACTGGTCTGCAGCAGGATCTGTTGCACGTCAACCGCCCTTAACACGCTTGAAACACCTCCCTTCGGGACGTCGGCGGTTCGGTCGCAGGCGCCTCGTGATTAGAGGGGGACCAAAGGCCCCGGGGGTGTTGCCCTATTGCCCCTATCGAATATATCGTCTTTTCTGAAAAATTCTTTAATGCTCATGAGCACTTACCTTTGATTCCGACCCTTCGGCCCCCATCCGTGATCACCATCTCAGCCTTTCTTAAGGCCCGTTGCCTGAATGGGAATCTGGGCGATATACACGTTTTTTGAACCCTCGGAGTACACCTCGATGCGGGCCTGATATTTTCTCATCAGTGAAAAAGCCAGGAAGAGTTTTCTCAAACCTTCGGGACCCGCCGGCGGCACATCAACCCCCTTCATCAGGGACTCCCTCAGCTGACCCGGGAGAGGAGAACCCGTGTCCTGAACCTTCAGGGTCGCCTGCCCTCGCTCGCGGGACGTGGAGATTGAAAATTCCTTGACCTTGCTCGTCTTCATGGCCTGCATGGAGTACCGGATGAGCGTGGAGAGAAAGAGTGTAAGGTCCGCCGGGGTTGCCGAGATCTCCGGGACATCCGGATCCAGGCTGATCTGCTTTTTAATCTGGTGCTTGAAATCGAGATAAAAGTCAGAGAACTTCATCTCGTTTTCGACCATCTCGGAGAGATTCAGTTTCTGGACGGTCG
Source organism: Deltaproteobacteria bacterium (assembly GCA_026388445.1). Taxonomy (GTDB): domain Bacteria; phylum Desulfobacterota; class Syntrophia; order Syntrophales; family UBA2192; genus JAPLJU01. The sequence continues at coordinate 4,017 of JAPLJU010000110.1, read as the reverse complement.
CATCGCCGATGGCGTAGAATTTGCCCGACACACTGCGGAACATCTCAAAGAGCCGGTCGGCCTCGGAGATCAGGAGTTCGACATCCTTCGTGATCTTCCCGTAGTCTTCGACAAACTGCTTCCCCGCATCCGGGTAGTGCTCCACCGTCTTTTTGATGTTTTCTTCCACCCGTCGCTGCAGGAGCTTGGAGCGCCCCATGATGCCGTTCAGGGGGTTGGCAAAATTGTGGAGAATGCCGGGAATGAGGTCCCGGATAAAAGTCGCCTCAAAATCATTCTCTAATTCCTGGAAAATCTCACCATCCCTGGTCATGTCCAAGTCCTTCCTCTATGCTTTCCATGGATTTGCGACGGCATCTCTTAGTGACGCCTGTCGATGATGATGTTCTGCAGCATTCTCCAGGCTTTTTCAACCCTTTCTTTTTCAGCATCGGACGTGTCGCTCCCCGACGGCTTGCCCGTGGAATAGACGATATAGGTGTTTCCTTCCTTGTCCCTGATTTCCCGGACCCCCATCTGGTCATAGGGACCTCGCGCCTTTGCCTCGCGCTCCTGCTGCAGCATGATCTGGATGGTCTCGTCGCTGACGCCCGCTTTCTTGAGCGCCCGAACCTCGTCTGCAGTGAGCGAGTATGCCGTCCCGGTGAAACCGCCCAAGACGAGAATGATGAAAGCCATTATGTACGAGGGCCTCATGAACGCGAAGTACAGCGATCTTTCCATAAACCCTAACCTCCCTCCGTCCCCATCGCTCAAGGTTGAGAAAAAAGTGTCTGCCGTCAGAGGAGGACAAATTTCGTCACATAGACATCCCGGATGGCTTCCGGTCCCATAAGGTTGTTCAGTTCGGAGATGATCTGCCGCTTGAACACCCGGTGGGCCTGGGACGAGCTTAGAAGATCGGGGCTCTTTTTCCGGGCCGTCTCGTAGATGGTTTTTCGAATGACGACCTTTTTCTCCTCCGTCATCACGTCGGGTCTGTTCAATTCCAGAACGACGTCACAGATCAAAAGCTTGTACTTCCCCTGCGGGTCTTTCAAATCGATGGTAAAGTTATCGAAGGAAAACACACTCTGAAGCGCCGCGGCCGGCGTGTCCACGCCCTTCTCCCCGGCGGCGTCCGGACGGGACCCTCTGAGATAAAGGCCCACAGAGACTGCAACGACCAGGATGAGCACAATACCGCAGGCGCTGTATGCCCGCACCCGGTGATGGCGGACCCAGTCCATCGCCGCAGAAACGGTTTTGCCGGGGTGCAGGCGACCCCGACGAAGACGAACCCAGAAGGATCCCGGCGCAGGGTTTTCCACGTCTTCTTCTGTTCGCAGGCGATCCCCTTTCTTCCGTTCCGTACCGGCGGCTTCTGTCTGATCATCATCCAGGATGTCCAGGTTTCGCTTTTTGGCCATGGTCTCTTTATCTTAACTCTCTCACTCTCCCCCTCAATCTCACTATGGCCTGCGAATGAAGCTGGCACACTCTTGATTCCGTCAGTCTCAGCACCAGCCCGATTTCCTTCATCGTGAGTTCTTCGTAGTAGTAAAGCGAAAGAACGACTTTCTCTTTTTCGGGCAGCGTCTCGATGGCCCGCTTCAGCGTGTTTTTCAGCTCGTTCTTCGTGAGCAGGACAAAGGGGTTCCCCTGGTCTATCCGCTCGAGAACCTCGTAACTGCCGTACTTCTCGCAATAGTCCGGCGGCAGGTCCTCGCTCTTGAGGAGGGACACCCCGCAGGCCTCGTCCAGGAGCTGGTAGTATTCCTCGAGGGGCATGCCGAGATGATTGGCGACTTCCTCCTCCTGCGGCTGCCTCCCCAGGAGTTTCCTGAGTTCGAAAATGGCTTTCTCGATCTTCGCATCCTTGTTCCTCGCGGACCGGGGCTGCCAGTCCCTGGCCCGAAGTTCATCCAGCACCGCTCCCCGAATCCTGAAGCGGGCATAGGTTTCGAACTGGACATTGCGGCTCTTGTCGAATTTTTCCAGGGCGGAAATCAGCCCGATAATGCCCACGTGCATCAGGTCCTGTCTGTCCGCCACATGCTGGGGAACTTTAGCCGCGATCCTCTCGACGATGCTCTTCACGAGAGGAGCATATTTCATGATGCGTTTATCGCGTTCTTTCTTATCCACGATCCCGATCGACTATGCTCTTCCAGAAGAATTTTATGCTCCCCGCCTCGTAACCGCCGGGCTGCATCCGGCAGAGTTTCCTGGCAATCGACGACAGGCATTTGCAGGCACGGGAACCGGGGTAGGCCTCGGCCAGCGCCTGCTGTCTCCTCACCGCATCCTGAACACTGTGATCATCCAGGACATAACCCAGGTAGTCGATCGACAGGTTGAGGAAGTGGGAAGTGGCATTGCTCAGTTTGTTGTAGACCTCGCGTGCCTCGGTGGCATTTTTCACCATGTTCACAAGCAGCATGAACTTCTTGCCCGCATGCCGGGAATAGAGAATCTTGATGAGCGCATAGGCGTCGGTGATGGAGGTAGGTTCCGGCGACACGACGACGATAATCTCCCTGGCCGCCATGTTGAAGTAGATGACGTTGCTGGCAATTCCCGCCCCGGTGTCGATGAGCATGAAGTCGAGCTCATCGCTCAATTCATTCAACTCGTCGAGCAGCGCCAGTTTCTGTCCCTTCGTGAGATCCGTCATCTCCTGGATGCCCGAGGCGGCCGGCAGGATCTTGATTCCCCCCGGACCGTGGAGGACGATCTCGGCGAGACTCTTCTCCCCCCGGAGCACGTGATAGAGATTGTACTTGGGGGCCAGCCCCAGAATGACATCGATGTTGGCCAGGCCCATGTCCGCATCGAAGACCAGGGTTTTTTTCTTCATCATCGAGAGGATATAGGCCAGATTGGCGGCGATGTTCGTTTTGCCCACGCCCCCTTTTCCGCTGGTGATGGCGATGACGCGAATGCCGTCGTTCTTGCGACTGCTGATGTCCTTTTGACCGGGCTTGGCCGGTATCATCCCGGCGTTACTCGTGTCCCTCTCTCTTTTCTTCATCTCTCTAAGTGTCTCAGCTTGATCCAAGGGGATACCTCCGGTTTTGACGATGCCACATCAGTGCAGGGAATTTCTCACGACCATTCTTGCCAGTTTAGCCGGATTCAGACTCTCGATATCCTGAGGGACATTCTGTCCATTGGTTACATAGTAGACCGGTTTTCCAACCTGATCGACGACGTTGTAAATCAGACCGTAGGCGTTGCTCTCGTCGAGTTTCGTGAAGATAAGGGCGTTGTAGCCGACCTTGTCGAAGCGCGACGTCGTCGCCAGCATGTTCTCGGGGCTTGCCGTCATACTGATCAGGAGATTCGTTTCCACCGGGATTTCCAGGTGGAGATAATCTCTCAGCCGTTGCAGGTGCGTCTCGTCGTTGAAGCTCCGCCCCGGTGTATCGATCAGAATCACGTCGCGATCCTGGAATTTTCGAAGGGCGTTCTTGAACTCCTCTTTCTCGGAGGCGACTTCGAGAGGAAGACCCATGATCTTCGCGTAGGTCCTCAACTGCTCGACCGCCGCAATCCGGTAGGTGTCCGCCGTCACCAGCCCGACCTTCTTGCTTTCCTCCAGGGACCATCGAGCCGCCAGCTTGGCCAGCGTCGTCGTCTTGCCCACACCGGTGGGACCCACAAAGGCCACGACCCGGCCCTGACGCGTCCGCTCATAGGAGGGCACCACAGACTTCTGGATGAGTTCCTCGGCGGTGTGGAGGACCCCGTCGTAATCGTCCTCGGCGCGGGCCGTCAGTCCCTTCCGGATCGTGCCGACCAGCCGGTAGGCCCGATCCTTGGACACACCCCCGGCCACCAGGTTGTAGTAGAGTTTGGACAAGGGCTGGGGTTTCCCCTCCGTCTTGCGGATCCCCAGCATGTCGAAGAAGGTGCTCAAGCTCTCCTTCAACTCCATGAGCTCGCCGTAGAGGATGTTCTTCCGGTTGGCCTCGATGACGAGGGCCTTCAAATCATCGATGTCCTTACGGAAAGCATGGAGCGCTTCCTGGCTCT
>JAPLJU010000244.1 GCA_026388445.1 Deltaproteobacteria bacterium | reverse complement strand
CCTTTCAAGTTCAGTGATTCCGCCTCGAAATCCTTCAGGTTGTGCACGTGATCCGCAAGATTTCGGGCCTCTTTGTCCTCGTTCAGCCCCTCTTTGGCGAAACCGGTTAGGACCCATGTCTTTTCGTTCCTGCTTTCCGGTGGTATCTGGCGAAGGACGTCCAGGGCGTCCTTGAAGTTTCTCGTCTGAATCAAAACTTCGGCAAGTTCATGATAGGATTTATTTTCCGAAGGAACGAATTTGATTGCCTCGAGATAAAGATCAACGGCTTTGTTGAGCCGGCCGAGCTGATATTGTTCCCGGGCCACCTCCACTTTTTTCAGGGCAAGGCAGTGGCGGCCCAGGCCTTCGTCGAGTTGCATGCCGCGCCACTTGTCATCGAAGATCTTCCGGTTACCTGTCAGAGAGGTGCCATAGTTGATCCTGTTGCCGATGAAGCTCCGGCTTCCGTAATGGTGGATGAAGACATCACCGGCAATGACGTTCCGGTATCCCGCAAGAGCCGCCCTCAGGCAGAAATCGTCATCCTCGAAGTTTCCCGTGCCGAAGCTTTCATCGAGGGGGCCGATTTCATTTACAAGGCTTCGCCGGAAGAGCATACAGAAGCCCACGAGCCTCCGGGATGCAACACGGCGATGGCGGTTTCTGTCTCTGAATTCACGAGCATAGACTACGAGATCGTCTGCGGACTTATAGGTGACTCCCTCGGCCTTCTGGATGCCGCTGATATTGTTGGTTATCGGCCCGACGATGCCGATCTCCGGTGAGCTCTTCAGATGCTCCAGCATCCCTGGTAGCCAGTTTTCCGTGACGAGGACATCGTTGTTTAGAAGCAGGATGTATTCGCCTTTTGACGCCTCGATGCCCTGGTTGCAGCCACGAGCAAAGCCCAAGTTTTCCCTGTTTTCGATGAGCCTGTAGTTCGGGTTTACCTTGGCGAATTTGCGGAGCCACTTGGCAGTGCCGTCTTTAGAGCCATTGTCTACGAAGATAATCTCGTGAGGCTCCGACGTATTTTTCCGGATGCTCTCGACACATCTTTTCGTGTAGTCGAGTTCATTGAAGGTCAGGATCACGATGGAGATGAGATCTGTCTGACCTTTTGCAGGTTCTTCTATGGCCTCCCCTTTCGGTATTTTGTAGATTTGAATGCGCCGGGCGTCGGTCCATCGGAAGGAGCCATCTTTCTCGATGACGGCATCGGGTTTGATCCTGCCGAGCCACCTGCTGTGGAGCTGGATAATATTTTCTCGGACCTTTGTGAAGCGTTCCGGGCCGCTTTTCGATTCATGATGGATCAGAACGCTCCCCGGCTGGTAAACGAGAACCCACCCCTTTTCCTGAAGCTTGAAACAGAGATCGATGTCTTCGTAGCCGTTCCAGTATCCCTCGTCGAATCCGCCGACCTCTTCAAAGGCCTTTCTCCGGATGAGAAGACAGGCGGCCGTAAGGGCCTGGTAGATCCTCGGCTCATTGGCCTCTTTGAAGTCAGACGGCTGATTGTAGTAGATATGCCTTGCCACAAGGGAATCGGGGAGTTTCCTGTCATCCAGGATCAGGACACCGGCATGTTGTATCGTCCCGTCAGGGAAAAGCATCTTGCCGCCAACTGCCGCAGCAGATGCATCACGGTCCAGTATTTCCACCAGCGGTTCCAACCAGCCGGGCTGCGGCTCTGTGTCATTATTGAGAAACAGGATATAAGGCGCGGTGGCGGCCCTTGCGCCCTGGTTGCAGGCCTTGGCAAAGCCCAGATTCGCCGCGTTGGTGATGGCCTTGATCCTGTTTCCAAGGCTCTTCAGATACTCCCCTGTGCCGTCCGTGGAAGCGTTATCCACGATGATACACTCATAAAGTCCCCGGGGCGTGTTGTGGCTTAAAGCGTCGAGGCACCTCCGTGTGAAATCGATCTTGTTAAAGACGGGGATGACAATTGAAACATGAGGCGATCGTTTTGCATCGGATTTGGCGATATCCTGGTGGTATGTTGTGGCCCTGTCGGGTTCATCTGCCCGGATACCGGTGGGCATCTCGGCATGAAAGCTTATCCTATTTTCATTCCGGCGGTAAGCAGCAGTCTTTCGAGCGGCTTCTATGGTGTAATTTTTCGTTGTCGTGATGATCTCAACAAGATCTTTTATCTTTTCCCTTTGTATTACGGCAGCGCTTTTTGAAAAATCTTCTATGGCTTTGTTCAGAATGAGAACAAGCGTGTCGACGACCCGGCTGGCATCGAATAGCTCAAGGGCGAGACGTCTCAATCCCGGTCCATTTTCTGGTTTGTATTTTTTGATCTCGTCGATCAACTGCTGGACGGTATATGAGATGCCGTGAAGCCGGCCGGAGAAATTACATCGCATCAACTCGTGAATATTCTCCGGTGTGACCATGCCATCACCACCCTGATAGTCATAAATGATGGGGATCTTGCCGCACATCATCGTTTCGATTGCACCCCTGCCGAGGGTGAATACAATGTCTGCCTCGTTGATCTGCGCCGCAACGTCATCCTGGTGCAGGACCCCCGGTTTCTCGCCGATCCGGCGACACCGAATCCCGAGGACCCCGCAGGCCTTCAATATCGTCTCCAGCTTGCCGTCATCGATCCTGTAGCTGTAAATGACGGCTGAGCGCGGGGTTTCGGCGATTTCCCGAAGCGGTCGAAATTTTTCGGAATCCACGATGTATGGTCAGATCGACAATCGGTGGCTGCTCCAGGAATGGTAGAACGCCCAGGGATGCCAGCACGATGGGGAGGTCTGGAAAATGATGACGCACCTCCAGGGCAGTTGTATGGTGCTGCACGTAGGCGGCGTCGTAGTGGCGTCCCTGAATTTGACGGAGGTCGCTGCAGGCAGGTGCAATTCCTTTGAATACACCTGTGAATCCGGGATTAACATACTTCGCGAAAACAGTCACACCGTGACTTTTTTCTTTCAAAAATTTTGCAATCGTGTAGAGCGTGATCTCCGAACCCGTGAAGGCAAATAGGTGATTCGTTGCCAGCAGGACGGACATGGGACCGGTGGCAGGCGCCTCATGTCTTTCTGCGTCGGTCAGGGGAACGGATCTTCCCCCCCCTTTGATCACCGGTTTGGCTGCCTGTGCCTTTGTATGCTGCATAATCTTCTCTGCGATATAGCTGGCCCTCTGCCAGTAGGTTTGTCACCGCTGGACCTTCTCTGGTCCTCTCCAATTACGATTTTGAAGTTGAAGTTCGTCCTCTGTGTCAGTGCGCTTTCGATTGACTGAGCGATGAGGTTTTCCTGATTGTAAGTGATCATCATGACGCTTGCTTTCATGTGATTTCTCCGGTTTCAATTCGCTCGGACGGATCAATTCTGATAATATTCTGCACAGAATATGCCAGTGATCGACCGATCCAGCATAAATTCAAGTATATAATATTATTCATTATTGTCTGATGAGAAGTCAGTGAGCAGGGGCATTCCAGGGCCGATTTCCGGCGAGTCTTCAGGATCGGGCAGAATTTACCTGAGAGGAGGCATCGCGGGATTCTGGGAAGGGTGAACCTGGGGTCCTCATGGCCGGTAAATGGCATGGAATCTGCTTAATTTTAAATGAAAAACCTCGTGCTTTGCCTTCAGTCATGGATACGGATAAAAATGAAATCAGGGACGAGATGTCCCGCGTGATGAACGTGGAGGACGAAAAGTTCCTCGTCCAGTGGCTCGTCGAGAGCAACAAGCAGCTCGCCCAGCGAAACAGGGAACTACTCGTTGAAAACCTTAATCTCACCTCGCAGGTCGAGGCGCTTCAGAAGATCAGTTTCATCGACTTCGCCACGGGGATCCATAACCGGGGTTATCTGCAGCAGCGACTGGATGAGGAATTCTCCCGATCCCGCCGGACGGGATCATCGCTCTCCTGCCTCTTCATCGATCTGGATGATTTCAAGAAGGTCAACGACACCTACGGCCACCTCAGTGGTGACAGGCTGCTTCGGGATGTGGCCATGCTTCTCAAGAGTTTCTGCCGGCGGGAGGATGTCCTGGTTCGATTCGGCGGGGAGGAGTTTGTGCTTCTCATGTCTTGCACGGGTCATCGCAGGGCCCAACTCGTTGCCGAGCGCATTCGCACGAGAACGGAGGCGCGCACCTTTGATTACGGCGAATTCAAGCTTTCCATCACGATCAGTATCGGGGTAAGCACGCTGAAAAAAATTGATTTCAAGAGCGTGAAAAGCCCGGAAGAACTTATCTGGACTGCCGACCGGGCCATGTATAAGGTTAAACAGCACGGGAAAAACCACTCTTTCTATCTTCCTTTCTCCAGCGATCGGCATGATTTTGCCCCCGCAGTTGCCGCCACCACCTGACCTCCCGTAATTTTTCCTGGTTAATTATTGAAGGCATTTACTCTCGTGGGGAAACGGTTTTTCCTCCGATTTTTTTCACCAAGATAGCTGGCATACCACCCCGAAAGTTTATTAATTATATGTTTTTATTCATTCTTTATTTAATATAAAAAAAATAAAGGAGCGTTAAAGTTTTTCTTGCTTTAAGACGATAAATTTAGTGCAATGGTTGCGTTTGATTAAAGTGTTGCCATTAAACGCAACTTAAATTTTGAGGGGTTGGTCATGGCCAAGCTTTTCTATTCGACGTCTGAAGTGGCGAAATTTTTCAAGGTCAACAGGGTAACCATCTATCGATGGGTCCAGGAGGGAACTGTCAAGGCCTACCGGATCGGGAAGCACCTGAAAATCCCACTGGCCGAGGTAAACCGGCTCCTGAGGGAGTTTGGTTTCAAGGAGATGACGATCGGGGCGGAGGAGGGCGCCAAGGAAGGGCAGCTCATGGACTCGATCGACCATGTCGCCCGGTACGGTCAGAGAAAGAAGGTGGTCATCGCCGTCGATGACGATATGAATATCCTCACCTTCATCAAGAGCGTCTTTGAGGGCATGAGCCTCGATCAGAAGTGCGATCTTCGAACCTATCCCGACGCCATGGAAGCTCTCCTGCAAATCGGAAAGGAAAAGCCGGATCTGATCCTCCTGGATATCGTCATGCCCGGCCTGAACGGTGTGGAACTCGCCAGAAAAGTCAGAACGATGTACGAAAACGTTAAGATCATCATCATCACGGGCTATCCCGTGAACGACTATTTGACGGATGAGGAAAAGGCGCATTTCTCCGACTTTCTGAACAAGCCTGTGGACATTGCGGCTCTCTACAAATCGATCAACACGGCGCTGGGTCTCGGCTGAGAGGTCCTCCGTCCACCGGGCGAAGTTCCTACGCGTTGCGGACGAGAAGTGAAAGATTATCCCTGTGACTTCCTGTTCGGAGGTTTCCGGAAAATGTCGAAGGGATATTGAATACCATTTACGCCATGAAAGAAATTGTCGTTGGCATAGCTGACCTGAAGGTGAGCCGCAATTCGGATGACATCATGGTTACCTATGCTCTGGGTTCCTGCGTTGCTGTCGCCGCCTATGACCCGAGGGCCAGGGTGGGGGGGCTTTTGCATTTCATGCTGCCCAGCTCTTCCCTCAACGTGAGCAAAGCCAGGGAAAACCCCTCCATGTTCGCGGACACAGGTCTTCCGGTTCTCTTCAAATCCTGCTACGAGCTCGGGGCGGACAAGAGGAGGATGGTTGTCAAGATCGCGGGCGGGGCGAATATTATCGGTGATGCGAGTTACTTCCGGGTCGGTCAGAAGAACCTCACCACCTTGAGAAAAATACTCTGGAGAAACGGCATTCTCGTTTCGGGAGAAGATACGGGCAGCAACACGAATCGGACGCTTCGATTCCATATTCAGGACGGTCGGGTCTTGGTCAGACGATCCGGCGGGTCATTGGAGGCGATATGAAGATCAACGCGAGGATACTGAAATCCATCAAAAGCCTTCCGGCTTTTCCAATAACCATCAAGAAGATCAACCGCATGATCAGCAGCCCGGATTACTCGGCAAAAGAACTGGCGGGCGTTATCAAATACGATCAGTCGATCACGGCAAATATTCTGAGAATGTGCAATTCAGCATACTTCGGCCTGCGACACAAGGTCGACAACGTCCAGGATGCCATCCTGTACCTGGGCCGGGAGAACCTCGTCCGTGCCGTCCTGGCAGCGGGAATCTCGCGTTACTTTAAAAAGACCAAGGGCTACGCAGTGGAAGGAATCGATCTCTGGGAACACTCCGTCAGTGTGGCCTTGATGGCCCAGATCCTCTCCCGGAAGATTTATAACCAGGAAGACCCGAAACTCTTCACTGCGGCGATCCTTCATGACGTTGGAAAGGTCGTCCTCGGGGAGTACGTGTGCGCATCCTGCAAGAAGATCAAGACCCTGGTGTCCGAGAAAGGATATGATTTCCTCGAGGCGGAGGAGGAAGTTCTCGGCGTCAACCACGCCCAGATGGGCGGGGAGATGGCCCTCCTGTGGAATTTCCCGGCCGACATCAAGGATGCCATCGCCTATCATCACCGCCCGGATCTCGTGAGACGGAAGAGCAACGGCTTGGTGTGGCTCGTTTACCTGGCAGACCAGATCTGCCTGATGACCGGGATCGGCGGGGGCGCTGACGGGCTGGCTTACCGCGGCCTGAAAGAGGCCTTTGATAAATTTAAACTTCGTCAGCAGGATGTTGAAGAGGCCATGATTCTCCTCCTCAGGGGAATGGAGGATGCCAGGGAGTTGCTGGATATCGTCCCCGACAAGCGAAGCGTGCCGAGAGCGGCACCGCAGGAAAGGAGTCTGCGATACTGATCATGTCTATCACCGCCCTGATCGTTGATGATTCCCGTTCCATCCGTGAAGTCATCCGGAGGATTATTCGCATCTCCGGTTTTGGGCCCGTCCGCTGTATCGACGCCGTTAATGGAAAGGAAGGGCTTGAAATCCTCTCCAGGGAAAAGGTCGATGTTGTGCTCACCGGTATTCACATGCCGGAAATGGGGGGGTTGGAAATGCTTGCGGAAATGAGGAAGCAGGCAACGCTTCAAAATTTGCCCGTCGTGGTCGTCGCCTCTGACGCCGGTCTGAGGCGAGTGAAAAGCGCTGCTGACCTGGGTTGTGGAAAATTCATCAGGAAGCCCTTCTACCCGGAAGAGATCAAAAAGGCGCTGGCGGATGCCGGCCAGTTCAAAGAGGCAGGCCAGAATGAAAGAGTTGAGACAGACATTGATGCAGTCGATTTTTGAGGTTTTCGAGAAAATGTTCTACATTTTCCTCGAACCCTCCGATGTCCACTTTCTCGGTTTTGACGTCGAGGCGGATATCGATTTCAAGGGCGCCCTGAAGGGAAGCCTCTCTCTGCAGTTATCCCACAACATGGCCAAACACATGGTCAGCCACCTGCTCAATGTGCCCCTCGATCAGATCACGGATGAGCATATCCAGGATTGTGCGAAGGAAGCCACCAACATGATCTGCGGGAATTTCATCACAAGGGCCGATCGCCAGAACGCCTATGATTATTCTTCCCCACAGTTCTTGACGACTCCGAAAGGTCCCTGGCCTTATTCACCCAACGGGAAGTCCGAGTCGGTCAGACTGAATTTCGATTCCGACAGCGGACGGGCCTCTGTTATTCTCTCCCTTTCAAACTAAAAATATGACCGGGAAAATCGGACGAGAAAACGCCGCGGATCCGCCATAGCGGGAAGGACAGGGTTTTTTGGAGGGAGACCTTTGACAATCGGTATCACCGGTGGCTGAAATTCTTATCGGGCGATTTTAGACTCTGATACTTTCGCACGAGTTCCCTGAAGGCCGCGATTTCCTCTTCCTCCAGTTCAAAGGTGTATTTATAACCCCCTTTGAACTGAACGCTGATCGAGTTCGATCGAGCCAGCCGGCTCACCTTTTCTTCATCGGCAATTTCGTCGTCCGACCATTCCGTGATGCCGTCCCCCTCCACCGCGGACTGTTTGCGGGGGTGGACGCTTTTGACCTCCAGGCGGGTACCGTTGTCCCCCTGGAGCACGACCGTGTCGTAGGAAAGATAGTCCGGGGCGCTGAAACGGGTTTTGATCCGGTAGGATTTCTTGCCTGAGTATTTCTGGATGATGTAGAGCTCCACATAGAATTTCTTGTCGTAACCCACCTGTTGCTCCACCGGTTTCGTCGTTCGATAGAATGTCGCCTGACGGGTCTGATCGTCTTCGACGACGATGTTCCTTATCATGTGTTTCTGGGCCTCGATCTCATGCTGAAGATTTACCTTCTTTTCCGTGAGGGCGGCGGCCTGTTCTTTCGTAAAGAATTTTTCCTTAAGCTCACGGTCCATGAGATCGATTTTGGCCCTCACCGTCGTCTGGCCCTCGAGAGACTTGAGCAGAGCCTGGTAGTTGGCTGTCGACATGTTTTTTATCGCCGTGATTTTTTCCTCTGCGGAAGGGATCAGAGGGCTGGTAGGGAATCGGTCTGTCAGCTTGTCGAAGGCCTCCAAGGCATCGCCGTATCTGCCCTGCGCGTAGAGATCCGTACCCGTCTTATAATAGAACTGGGCAGCCTGGTGGTACGCATCCAACTCCTTGTGGAGGGTGTCATTCTTCTGTTCGAGTTCATGGACTCTTTTCGTAAACTCGAGGTTCTGGGCCTGGAGATCGTCGTATCTCTGCTGGGATACACAGCCCGTCAGAAGAAGGAACATAGAGCATATCCAAAAAAACCTTCTCATCCCTACACCAAAGCCATTCCGTCGCATGACGGTCCGGACATTTCCATGAATGAATGGTCTTGAAGAGGTGCCGGTGCGGGTCCGGAGGGCATGACGCTGACGGGAAGGTTTACAGTATCAAAAAAATAAGAAGCCTATAAAGGGATTTCAGATATCTGATGAGGGGCCTTTCGGCAATAACTCTGATCGGCCTGTAACGGTTCTATGAAAAAAGCGTCGAATCCTCCATCCGGTTTCTCGTGATGTCCCTTTTTCCGTTTTTGAAAAAGCCCGTGTCTCCGCCGGGATCTTATCCACACGCCGACAGTCTCATTTTTCTTTTCTCTTTGGCAGGTTATATAATAAAAGGTTGCAAAAGTCAAATTCGATCATAAAACCACTGTGACAGGGCTTTCTTACTGCAGAAAGAAAGAAAAAATTGTCGCTGTTCCCCGCTCAAAAAAAGAGGGCCTTTATGCAGCCCCCCGGGTTGAGGATGATGTTTCCTGCCGCAAAGGCATTACGGGCCCGGGTTCCACGGTTGTTCCGCTCCCGGTCTTTTCATGGTGTCGCCTGACTGCTCATCCCATTTGGCCTTGTCCTGGGTCGTGGCGCAACCCATGATAGAAATAGCAAAAAGGATCGAGAGTAAAAGAGCCGTAATCTTTTTCATTTTATCGCCTCCTTCTCCGATTGACTTCACGCAATTCACACGCCGTTAATATAATCACTCAAAATGGGCAGGCAAGGCAAATATTTGATGGGTCCGCGGTTAAAATGATGGAGAGGGTGGGGTGTGCTGCGTGAATATGATCCTGTACCAGGCGACATAGATCAACAGAAGCGCGGGACCAAACCAGAACATGTAATGATCAGGAAAAGCCATCAGACGTAGAAGTAATGCGATACCGTTGATAACCAGATGAATGAAAAGGAGTTGCGTGATGGCTTTTTTCTGTTGAGTCTGGAAGGCTTCGATGGCGACTTTCATGATGGCGGGCAGAAGCAGTGCGTAATCAAAGGTCCAGCCATAGGGTGTTGTCAATAGCGATGCGAAAATAACAGCAGGCATCCGCTGATCCCATCGCCAGGTTTTTCTATGGTCTCTCCAGTAAGAGAAAAACCATATAAGCCCGATGCATGGAGGCAAGGCCTGCAACCAGATCCTGTCTTCTCCCAGCAGAAAGCGCAAAAAGGAACCCGGGGCGGGTGATATGTAGAACAGGGGTGGTTGATTCAGGATGAAGGAAATATACCCCGGGATGATATCGGGGTAAAAGATCATGGGGACGGCGGTCGTGATCAGGCCGCCTGCCCCGATGCCGAGCGCGAGCCGCCACTTTTTACAATCCCAAACCCAGAACAACAGGGCGATCCAAAACAAATATAAGGTGTGTGGTTTGATCGCCACCAGGACAAGAAAAAGCCCCGCGATCCACCACTTTTGAAGCTTTTCACACTGCAGGAAAGCCACGACACCCAGAAGAACGAAAGGCACAATCTGTCCCACCCCGATGGCAATAAGCACGGGAGCGAAGGTGAAGGTAATGAGCAGAGACACATATCGATATTTTTCAGAGCCACCATAGAGACGCCAGATCCAGTCCCCGCAGATGAATACAAGGACCATATTGAATAAAAACCAGAGAAATTTACTCAGAAGGTAATGATCCAGACAGAAGGGGAGGGTAAAGGAGAAGGTCCAGGGCGGATTATACATCATCAAAGGGTCTGCCTTTGTCCATCCTGCAGATTTTTGCAATGAAAATAATTGATCGGGTGAATAGGGATTGTTGCTGGAGAGAATCGCCCGCCCGGCTGCCCAGTACTCGATAAAATCAGGCAGTACATTGTCCGCGTTGATCTTCGAGTAAAGCCACCTGAGTTCAAGAGAAAAGAGCATCAGTACAACAATCAGCGCGATGATCGTGATCGTTTTCGTTGGTTTATGAGGCATATGCCTGAAGGAACGGACCTGCATGATGGTCGAGCCGGGCCGGATGATGATTCTGCAATTTCACCCGTTTTTTGATCTATACCATATCTTGATTCAGACTTCTTCCGTTTCATATTGAGCCCGGGGTCAAGTTGATGTTTTTCATGAGCAGAGACGCTTCAAGATGGATTTCTTCCCGTGACAATCACATCAGGTTTACGGGGGTGGACAAGAACATCCGCTTTTTGCCAAGACAAAAAAGAGGTCCAAC
>JAPLJU010000273.1 GCA_026388445.1 Deltaproteobacteria bacterium | reverse complement strand
AGCTTTCTTTTCGCCGCAGTCAAGCCGCGCCACCTCAATCGGTATCGCAATCTTCACCCCAAATTTCAGTGCTTGATTGAAGGCCCGACCGGCGAGCGCCATGCCGGAGATGCCTGTAGGAAAGCCTAAATAGTTCTCGATCCGGGCCGACGCGCCCGCCTGTCCGCCGAAGGCCCGCTTGTCGAGCACGAGTACTGAGAGGCCCTCCGAGCCGGCGTAGACGGCGGCCGCAAGCCCCGCGGGTCCGGCGCCCACCACGACCACATCATAGACCTTCTCCGGGTCGAGCTCGGGGGTGATGCCGAGAAGCTCGATGATCTCGTCGGGGAACTTGGCCGGGTGGGCCGTCTCGAGGGAGACGCAAAGCGGAGAGCCTCCCGCCTTCCCCAAATAGACCTCGAGCCCATTCCAGCCCACGGCACCGTGGGGCTCCAGTAGAACGCCGTATTTTCCGTGAGCCTCTTTGATGATCTCCTTCGTCACGGTGTCGGACACGCTCATGGAAAAGATCTGCCGACGCATCTCGGCCAGGTCCGGCTTCACGTAAACCTTCCCCTGGCGGTCCACCGTCCCACCGTAGAGCTCGAAGAAGCGGGCCAGGTTGCTCGGATTCCCCACGTTCATGGCATTGGAGAGACAGGCCTTCGAGGGCGACACTTTTTCATAAACACCGCTCTCCAGAAATCGGGGGAACTCGTCGTTTTCGTTCACCGGCATGACCAGTTTCCTCACAGGAATCCCCATGCGCCGGGCGTACTCGCAACCCAGGGCGTTCCCGAAATTCCCCGAGGGGACGGAAAAGATGATTTCCTCATCACCATACCAGGCAAGCTGCGCGTAGGCGTAGACATAGTAAATCATCTGGGGAAGGATGCGGCCGAAGTTGATCGAATTGGCCGAGGTGAGATTCAGATTCTCCAGCGATGGATCCGCGAAGGCCTGCTTCACCAGGTTCTGGCAGTCGTCAAATTTCCCGTCGATGGACAGGGCCCGGACATTTTCCCCGATGGTGTCGAGCTGCTTCTTCTGCATGCCGCTCACCTCGTTTTGCGGGTAGAGAATGTATACGCCGATGCCGGGGACCGCCTTGAAGGCCTCACCGACTGCGCTTCCTGTATCACCTGAGGTGGCCACGAGCACATTCAGCTTCTTCCCTTCGCCCCGGAAGTAGCTCATGAGTCTCGCCATTATCCGGGCGGCAAAGTCCTTGAAGGAGGCCGTGGGGCCCCGGTCAAGTCGCATGAGGTACTTGCGGTCGATCACCTGCTCCAGGGGAACGGGAAAATCATATGAGTCCTCCACGATACGGCGAAGCACATCCCGGGGAACCTCCTTTCGCAAAAAGGCCTCCGCGACCAGCATCGCAGACTCGGTGTACGGGGTCCCCTTGAGCGACATGACTTCGTCGGGCGGGAGAAAGGGGATCGCATCCGGCATGAAGAGCCCCTCGTCCGGTGCCTGCCCTTGCAGTAGTGCCTCCCTGAAAGTGACCGATCCCTTGAAAGGAATAATACCCTCGACACCGTCGAGGTTCCGGTTCGTGCTGTAGTATCGCATAGGCATGGCTTAACCTGATTTCCCCTGAATAAATAAAACCGGCAATTTCTCAGGCCGGCGGAGCTTTTTCAAGCCGATGGTTCTTGACGAAATCGAGAAATAATTTGTGGTGATGCATTAAAGCGAATTGCCGCCGATAAATCAAATAAAAATATCGCTCAATCCTGCAGCCTTTGATCGGTACCTCGGTGATCAAACCACGGTCAATCTCCCGGGAAATCGCGTGCACGGAAATAACAGATACCCCGAGGCCGGCCAGTACCGCCTCCTTGACGGCTTCGGAGCTTCCCACTTCCGAAATGATGTTGAAGCTCGCCAGCGTAAGTTTCTTTTGATCCCTGAGATAATTCTCGAAGATCTCTCTCGTGGCCGATCCCCTCTCCCGGATGATGAAGGGCTCCCTGCAAAGCTCGGCCAGCGTCACCGACCCCTTCTTTGCAAGGGGGTGTCCCGCGGGCACGGCGAGGACCAGCCGGTCTTTCCAGAGGGCTTCGGCGTGGAGCCTCGAACTCCGGGGGTCTTTTCCGATAAAACCGACCTCACCCCGGTTTCCCGTGATCATCTCGATGACCTCTTCGCTGTCGGCGTTTTGGAGGTAGAACCGGATGTCCGGATGGGCCTTTCGGAAATCGCTCAGGACACGGGGCAGGATATAGGTCGCGGGTATGGTGCTCGCGCAGATGAAGATATTTCCCGCCTCGTCCTCCCGGACCCTCTGGATCTTCTCCGTTGCCTCTTCCCGGAGCCTCAGGATCCGCTTCGCGTAATCGTAGAGAATCTTCCCTTCCGGCGTGAGAGTGATGTCGCGGCTTCGCCGGTTGAGGATTTTCACTCCCAATAGCTCTTCCACATTCTTGATGTGCTTCGTGAGCGAGGGCTGGGTCAGGAACATCTTCCGGGCGGCGCCGCTAAACGTACGCTCCTCGACGACATAAATGAGCGCCTCCATCTGCTGGAGGGTGATCCCCTTGAAGTCGTCTTTTTTCATGCGGGAAAGATAGCATTTCGTTTCTTTATAATCAATCGAAAACTATAACTTTTATGAATTTGAACTATTCAATAAATTGAGATAAAGAACGACTCGACCCGGCAGGCAGGCCCGGTGTTTCCTTCCCGGTCTTCACCCGCACGTAGTCCTTATCGAGGAGGTATTCATATGGGTAATATTTTTGCATCGAGAATGGGTATC
>JAPLJU010000055.1 GCA_026388445.1 Deltaproteobacteria bacterium | reverse complement strand
ACGGCGCTTCGAATCACGATGGCCACAAGATCAACGCTGAGCACCAGGGCCACCAGCACAAGCACCGTTCCAAACTGGATGGGTCTCGTTTCATCAATATGCGTCCCCGCCGTGGCGAGCACATAGATGTGAAACGGCAGGGCCATGACCTCATCGAAGATGGACGAGGGAAGCTTGATCGTAAAGAAGGCCGCAGCCGTGAACATGATCGGTGCCGTCTCCCCCGCAGCCCGGCCGATCCCGAGGATGGAACCGGTGAGGATCCCCGGCAGGGCGTTGGGTAAAACGGTCCGGTAGATGGTCTGCCACTTGGAAACGCCGAGCGCGAGTGACGCCTCCCGGAAGGTCTGCGGAACGGCCCTGAGCGCCTCCTCGGAGGCACCGATGATGGTCGGAAGGATCAAGAAACCGAGTGTCAGGGAACCCGAGAGGATCGACGCTCCGAACTTGAAATACACGACAAAGAGACCGAGCCCGAAGAGTCCGAAAACGATGGACGGCACACCGGCAAGACAGTTCACACCCAGCCGGATGACCCTCACCACGGCCCCCTGCTTCGCGTATTCACTCAGGTATATGGCAGACATGATGCCCAGCGGAAGGGCAATGAGAATCGCCCCCAAAGTCAGGTATATGGTCCCCAGGATGGCCGGCATGATCCCCCCCTTCGTCATCGCATCGGTGGGGGGCTGTGTCAGGAATTCCCAGCTGATCGCCTGGTAACCGTTATAAAAAATATAGAAGAGGAGTCCTCCCAGGGCCAGGGCGATCACCAGGGCGGAAAGGCGAACAACGGAAAAAAAGATGCCTTCCTTGATGTGCCGCCAACGCATGGACGGATTCAGGGCGTTCTCCTGCGCCTGGATCCCCCGGGAGTCCTGCGTTCTATAGAGTTGCAGAGCCCACTTCTTTGAATTTGTTCGATACATAATCGGCAATAAGATTGAATGCTAATGTTAATACAAAAAGGACAATTCCCGTGGCGAAAAGCGCATGGTAATGTTCGCTTCTGAAAGGCGCCTCTCCCATCTCCGCCGCGATCGATGCCGGCATGGGGCGCACGGAATCGAAGAGACTCTCCGGAATGGCCGCTGCACCGCCCGCCACCATGAGCAGCACCATGGTCTCTCCGATGGCCCTTGCCATCCCGAGGATGACCGCCGTGGATATGCCTGACAAGGCTGACGGGATGATCACCTTGAGAATGGTCTCGGACTTGGTCGCCCCCAGGGCATAGGAGGCCTCCTTGAACTCCTTGGGCACCGCGTAGAGGGCATCCTCCGAGATGCTCGAGATGGTCGGGACGGCCATCAGGGCAAGCATGAAAGAGGCGTTGACGATGTTGAGTCCCGTCGGCAGGTCAAAGGTGTCCTGGAGCCAGGGGGCCAGGACCACCATCCCGAAAAACCCGAGCACCACGGAGGGGAGGCCCGCCAGAAGCTCGATGACGGGTTTCAGGATCTCCTTGATCCATGAGGGGGCAATCTCCGAGATGTAGACGGCGGAGAGGACCCCCAGCGGGACGGCTATCACGGTGGCAAAGAAGGTCACGATGAAGGAGCCCACGATGAGCGGCCAGATTCCAAATGAAGGGGGATTAAAGGTCGGGTACCACTCCAGGCCGAAGATAAAATCGCTCACCGAAACGACGCTGAAGATCGGGATGCCCTCCCGGAAGAGAAAGGCAACGATGAGGCCGAGAATAAAGATGGATATGGAGGCAAATAGAAAAAAAACATACTTTATGACGATCTCTTTCAGCCTTCTTGGCATGGTCGATATCCCTGAGAAAAAATATCTTTAGGGCCCGTGTTCCGTGCGACCGAGATTCGACGGGCCCTTGTGATCATGGATGAAAGAGGGGGCCTTCGTAAACCGGACGTTGCTGATTTACTTCACCGGCACGAACCCTTGCTGCTTCACGATCTTCTGGCCTTCAGGGCTCAGGACAAACCTGATGTAATCGGCCACGGCACCTGTTGGCTGTCCATCGGTGAACATGTAAAGAGGCCGCGCGATGGAATACGTTCCGTCCAGGGCGTTTTTGGCCGAAGCTTCAACGCCGTTGACGGTCAGGGCCTTCACGCTTTTATTGACGTAGCCGATCCCCACGTAACCGATGGCGTACCGGTTCTTGGAAATGACCTGCACGACGGCTCCGCTCGAGGCCTGGAGCTGGGCCCTCGGGGTCACCTTCTCCCTGTGCAAAACCTTCTCCTGCCAGGATTCGTAGGTGCCAGAGCTCGTATCCCTCGATATGACGATGATCTTCATGTCCTTCCCGCCGACTTCCTTCCAGTTTGTGATTTTTCCCTGGTAGATGAGGCTCAACTGCTCCAGGGTCAGGTCGTTCACGGGGTTTGTGGGATGGACGACGGGCGTGAGGGCATCGATGGCCACCGTGTGGGCGACGGGCTTCACTCCCTTCGACGCCGCGAGCTGCTCCTCTTCCTTTTTCATGGGCCGGGAAGAATTTGCGATCCGGGTTGTTCTGTCGATGAGCGCTTTGATCCCGTTTCCGGAACCGCCCCCGGAGATCGAGATGTTTACGCCGGGATTTCTCTTCATGTAGGCTTCGGCGGTCGCCTGTGAAATCGGCAGCACCGTTGTTGAGCCGTTAACGACTATGTTTTCCTTCGCCGCAGCAGCTCCGGCGAGAAAGGCACAGCAAACAAGGCTGATAACGAACCCTTGAGCGATTTTTGACATCTATTCTGTCCTCCTTCTCATTGATCTTGAGAGTCGGCAACAACATAAGGCTTTATTGTTACAATGTGATGACGGTTCAGTGAAGATCCTATGAATTTTGAGATAAGGTCCTGAAGGGGGAACGCGAGATGGGGATGTCGGGGGAGTGGTCAATCCCTTTCCGTGAATTTGTATCCAGCACCTCTCACGGTGGATATGTATCGGGGCTTTTCGGGGTTCTTTTCGATCTGGGCCCTCAGGCGGCGTATGTGAACATCGACGGTGCGGGGTTCCACAAAGGCTTCATCCCCCCAGACGTGGTTCAGGAGGAGCTCCCGGCTGTAGACGCGCCCCGGATTCTGTGAGAGAAACTTGAGAAGACGAAACTCCGTGGGGCTTAGATTGACGCTTTTGCCGTCCACGGCAACTTTATGGGATTCGAAATCGATTCGAAGGCCACCGTATTCGAAGACTTCGGCCTTCCCCTTTACCGGTTCCAATCTCCGCAGAAGAGCCCGGATCCTGGCCAGGAGCTCTTTGATGCTGAAGGGTTTTGTCACGTAGTCATCGGCCCCGATTTCGAGGCCGAGGACCTTGTCCACTTCATCGCCCTTCGCCGTCAGCATGATGATGGGAACGGAAGCCGTCTCAGACTTGTTCCGGAGAATTTTGCAGACCTCCAATCCCTGGATGCCCGGCAGCATCAGATCCAGAAGGATGAGGTGGGGCTTTCTTGTGCGGGGGTCATCCGCTAAAAAAGGTTCTCGATGAGCTCGCGGATGTTTCTGATCTTGACGACCCGAATCTTGCCGAATTTCCCGGCCTCCCGCGGCGTGGTTCTGGGAAGGATGCAGCGGGTGAACCCCATCCGTTCGGCCTCCCGGATCCTCAGCTCCATCTGGTGGATGCCCCGCAATTCGCCCGTGAGGCCCACTTCGCCGAAAACGACCGTGCCGGGATCGATGGTCCGATCAAGAAAGCTCGAGGCCATGGCTGAGATGATGCCGAGATCCACGGCCGGCTCTGTGACCCGCACACCGCCCGCTACGTTGATGAAGACGTCATGGCTCCCGAGGCGTAGACCACAGACCTTCTCGAGGACGGCCACGAGGAGCGAAACGCGGTTTGCGTCCACACCGATGGCCGTCCTTCTGGGCATGCCGAAGTTCGTCGGGGAAACGAGCGACTGGATCTCCACGAGGATGGGCCTTGTCCCCTCCATGCTCGGGACGACGACGGAGCCCGAGGAGCCCTCGGGACGCTCCGCCAGGAAGTACTCCGAGGGATTCAGGACCTCGACGAGGCCGCGGTCCCTCATCTCGAAGACGCCCACCTCGTTTGTGGGCCCGAAGCGGTTCTTCATGCCGCGAATCATCCGGTAGGAATGCCCGGAGTCCCCCTCGAAGTAGAGTACCGTGTCCACCATGTGCTCGAGCACCTTGGGCCCCGCGATGGAGCCGTCCTTGGTCACATGCCCGATGAGGAAGACGGGGATGCCGGATTTTTTGGCGAAAATGATGAGACGCTCCGAGGCCTCCCGCACCTGCCCCACGCTCCCTGGCGCCGAGGACAAATGAGAGCTGTAAACCGTCTGAATGGAGTCAACGACGACGGCGGCGGGCTTTGTCTCGCGGATGTACTTGATGATGTTTTCCAGATCCACCTCAACGAGGATGAGGATGTTGCCCGATGTGGCCCCGATCCGCTCACCGCGCATCTTGATCTGCCGCGCCGACTCCTCGCCCGACACGTAGAGGACCTTGAGACCTTTCGCAGCCAGGCGCTGCATGACTTGGAGAAGGAGTGTTGACTTGCCGATCCCCGGATCACCGCCCACGAGGACGGCCGATCCCCGAACGATACCCCCGCCGAGGACGCGGTCTACCTCCTCGATGCCGCTTTTCAGCCGCTCCCGCTCGTCCGACGTGATGGTGTCCATGGGAAGGGGTTTTTCATTGAAGGTAAGCTCCGCCCTTGCGCCCGGGCTTACATCCCGGATTTCCTCCTCGACGAAGGTGTTCCACTGCCCGCAGGAGGGGCACTTTCCCACCCACTTCAGGGACTGGTGGCCGCAGTTCTGGCAGAAAAATGAGGTTTTTACTTTTTTCATGGAATGTGCTTATCTTTAATAAAAAAGATGGTTTAAGGAGCCATTTTTTCGAGGAAACTTCACGCTAATAGGTATATTTTTTTCACCATTCCGTCAACACCCAAAAGCGGGTCAAAATATCTTGAGATATCATCTCAATTCTGATAAATTTTCTTGGTTTGCGACAAGAGGAGACCCCTTATGCATAACCCGAATTTCAGCTCCGGTCCCTGCAGTAAGAGACCGGGATGGTCCATCGATGCGCTGAAGGAAGCGGCGCTTGGCCGCTCTCACCGATCCCCCCTGGGCCGCAAGAAGCTCAAGGAGGCCATTGACCGGAGCAAAAAAATCCTCGGCGTCCCCGGGGATTTCCTGCTCGGCATCATGGCGGGCTCCGACACCGGCGCCTTTGAGGCGGCCATGTGGAGCCTTCTCGGGCCGCGGCCGGTGACGGTCCTCGTGTGGGAGGCCTTCAGCCGGGACTGGGCTACGGACATCGAGAAACAGCTCAAGATCAAGACGACGGTCCTGAAGGCCGATTACGGAAAACTTCCCGACCTCCATGCGATCGACTGGACAAACGACGTCGTCTTCGTCGCCAACGGGACGACGAGCGGCGTGAAAATTCCTAACTGGGACTGGATCCCCTCGAACCGGGAGGGCTTGACCCTCTGCGACGCCACAAGCGCCGTCTTCGCCATGGATGTGGACTGGTCGAAGGTGGATGTCCTCACCTATTCGTGGCAGAAATGCCTCGGCGGCGAGGCAGCCCACGGCGTGCTCGTTATCGGTCCCAGGGCCGTGGAGCGCCTGGAGACCTACAACCCGCCCTGGCCGCTTCCCAAGGTCTTCCGGATGAAGAAAGGCGGGAAGTTAAACCGCGCCATCTTCGACGGCGACACGATCAACACGCCCTCCATGCTCTGCGTGGAGGACTATCTCGACGCCCTGACCTGGGCTGAAGGCATCGGGCTTGCGGGCCTCATCAAGAAAAGCAAGGCCAACCTCAGGGTCATCGAGGAGTGGGTTTCGGGGCGGGACTGGATCGAATTTCTCGCAGCCTCTCCGCAGATCCGGTCGAACACTTCGGTCTGCCTTGCCCTGACGAGTGAAAAATTCAAGACCCTGCCGAGGGAGAAGAAGGATGAATTCATCCGCGGCATCGCGGGAAAGCTGAGCAAGGCGGGCGTCGCCCACGACATCGCCGCCTACCGGGATGCCCCACCGGGCTTCCGCTTCTGGTGCGGGCCCACGATAGAGCCATCGGACATCCGGGCCGCCCTCAAGGCCCTGGAGGAAGCCTATAAACAAAACAGCGCATCGCTTGCGTGAGCGCTGACGGAAATATTTTTTGGAGGAACATGCTTCATGAAGAAAGTGCTTGTGAGTGACATCATTGCCCCGGAGGGGATTGAGATCTTCAAGGAGGCGCCGGGGATCGAAGTGGATGTCATGACCAACCTGACGCCGGACGAACTGAGAGGTGTCATCGGTGAATATGACGGTCTCGCCATTCGCAGTGCCACGAAGGTGACGAAGGAAATCGTGGACGCGGCAAAGAATCTGAAGGTGATCGGCCGGGCCGGTATCGGCATTGACAACGTGGACGTCGCGGCGGCCAGCAAGCGGGGCGTCGTCGTGATGAACACCCCCGGTGGCAACACCATCACGACGGCGGAACACACGATCGCCATGATGTTCGCCCTGGCAAGAAGAATCCCGCAGGCCACCTCCTCCATGAAAATGGGCCAATGGGAAAAGAACAAATTCATGGGGTCCGAGGTGTACAACAAGACCCTGGGCATTATCGGTCTGGGGCGGGTCGGCTCCGTCGTTGCCGAAAGGGCCAAGGGACTCATGATGAACGTCATCGTTCACGACCCTTTCATTGCGCCGGAGGCCGCCGCAAAGATGGGGATAACACTTGTCTCGCTCGACGAGATCCTCAAGAAATCCCACTTCATCTCGGTGCACACGCCGCTGACGAAGGACACGAAGGGCATGCTGAACGCGAAGACCTTCGCCAGGGTGAGGGACGGCGTTTTCATCATCAACTGCGCCCGCGGGGGCATCGTGAATGAAAAGGACCTTGCCGATGCCATCAAGTCGGGCAAGGTGGCGGGGGCCGCGCTCGACGTGTTCGAGGAGGAACCGACGAAAAACCTGGAGCTCCTGTCGCTCCCCAACGTGATCTGCACCCCCCACCTGGGCGCGTCCACCGACGAGGCCCAGCGAAACGTAGCCATTGCCATCGCCGAGCAGATCGTAGATTTTCTGAACAAGGGAGAGATCCGCAATGCCGTCAACTTCCCCTCCTTGAGCGCGGAGGTGCTCGTGAGCATTCAGCCCTACCTGACGCTTGCCGAGAAGCTCGGGAGTTTTGAGGCTCAGATTGTCAAAGGCGGCATCGAGCAGGTGGACGTGGAGTTCAGCGGGGAGATCCTGAATTACAACGTGGCCCCGATCACGATCGCCTTCCTGAAGGGGCTTCTGACTCCGATCCTGAACGCGAATATCAACTTCATCAACGCGCCCGTCATCGCCAAGGAGCGGAAGATCAGGGTGGTCGAGTCGAAGAGCAGCGAGATGAAGGATTACACCAGCATGATCTCCGTGACGATCAAGACGACAGAGGAAAAGCGCTCTGCCGCCGGCGCGATTTTCGGGCGTCAGGATCTTAGAATTGTACGGATTGACAAGTTTGCCATGGAAGCGATCCCGGAAGGCCACATGATCGTTCTCTACAACTATGACAAGCCGGGCGTCATCGGGAACATCGGGACCACCCTGGGCAACAACAGCATCAATATCGCGAGGCTCCACCTCAGCCGCGAGCAGGTCGACGGGCAGGCCGTCGTGGTGTTGAGCACGGATAGCATCATACCGGAGGAAGTTCTCGACAAATTGAGAGGGCTGCCGAATGTGATTTCGGTGACCCAGCTAGAGATTTAACAGGCTATTGAAAAAGGCCCGTCTACGGCGTTTCCCTCATCCCTCGTCCCTGCGACGTACGATCGAGTACGCCTCAGTCCTCGAGATTTCAGGGGCCTTGCATCCAGGCCTTTTTGAACAGCCTGCGGAAAAGATATAATTAACTTTTTGAAACATCCAGAAAGACAGTCTGGATCAAAAGAGCTTTTTAAGCAAAACCGTTTCAACGGAGATACGCCATGGCCAACGTCATCGTAGTAGGAACCCAGTGGGGCGATGAGGGCAAGGGGAAGATCGTCGACCTCTACGCCGAAGACGCCGACGCGGTTGTCCGCTTTCAGGGCGGCAACAACGCCGGGCACACCCTTGTGGTCAAGGGGGAGCAGACCATCCTGCACCTGATACCGTCGGGCATCCTCCATGGACGGAAAATCTGCATCATTGGAAACGGCGTCGTTGTCGACCCGAAGGTTCTCCTCGGGGAGATCGATGAACTCAGGCGGAGAAATCTCTTCCCGCCCGATACGAAGCTCTTCGTGAGCGAGAACGCCCACGTGATCATGCCCTATCACTGCCGACTCGACAGTGCCCGCGAATCCGCCAAGGGCGATCAGAAGATCGGGACGACGGGAAGGGGTATCGGACCCTGTTACGAGGACAAGGTTGCCCGCGTGGGGATCCGGTTCTGCGACCTCCTCGACGATGAGACCTTCCGTGCGAAGCTGAAACGGAACGTCGATGAGAAGAACTTCTACTTGACGAAACTCTTCAATGAAGAGCCCCTCGATGAGAAGGCCATCTATGATGAGTATCGGTGTTACGCGGACCGCCTTAGGCCCTTTACCACGAACGTGTCGCTCATCCTGCAAGAAGAGATCCGGCAGAAAAAGAATGTCCTTTTTGAAGGGGCCCAGGGGACACATCTCGACATCGACCACGGGACCTACCCGTATGTGACCTCCTCCAACACGGTGGCGGGAAATGCCTGCGGCGGCTCCGGGATCGGGCCCACGAAGATCAACGACGTCGTCGGGATCGTGAAGGCCTACACAACACGGGTAGGCGGCGGCCCCTTCGTGACGGAGCTCACCGACGAAACCGGCGAGCGCATCCAGAACATGGGCAAGGAGTTCGGCGCCACGACGGGACGGCGAAGACGCTGCGGCTGGCTCGACATGGTCCTGGTCCGCCACGCCATAAGACTTTCGGGAATCAACGGGCTTGCCATCACCAAGCTTGACGTCCTGACGGGCATTGATCGATTGAAGATATGCAGGGGCTACCGGGTGAACGGAAAGGAAATCACCGACGCCGTCCCATCCAACCTCAGGGAGCTCGCGAAATGCGAGCCGGTCTACGAGGAGCTGAAGGGCTGGAAGGAGCCGATCGGCCGCGCCAAGACCATCAGGGAACTGCCCGCTAAAGCGAAAAAGTACGTCAAGACGATCGAAAAGCTCTCCGGCGTGAAGCTCTACCTCGTCTCCGTGGGCGCGGACCGCGATGAAACGATCGTCCTGAAAAACCCATTCAAAAAATAGTGGTGAGTGGTCAGTGACTGGTGGTTAGTGATTAGACAGGCCAAATGGACCTAATAGATAAAATAGACTAGAGTAATTCATAACTCAAAACTCATAATTCAAAATTGATAATTACTGGTCTTGCAGACCAGTGGGCCGTTAGCTCAGTTCGGTAGAGCAGCGGACTTTTAATCCGTTGGTCAGGAGTTCAAATCTCCTACGGCCCACCAATAAAATCAAGGGGTTACGGTTTGCCGTAGCCCCTTTCCTCTCCTCAAAATGCCCAACTGTAACCATTTCTGCAACCATTTGGGCCGCCAAATAGGCCTCCTGCCTTTGAGAAGCAAGTTTTAGATCGGCTTCGCTGATAATGTTATAATATTCAAATACCGATCATGTCTTATGGCCCGACACCATCATCGCCACACGCTCGGGAACCCCAGCACGGACCATGTTCCTGACAGTTGTTCTTCGGAGATCATGGAATAAGCGGATGCCTATCCCTGCCCTTTTACAGGCTGATCTCCACGCCTTTCCGATACGCCTCAGATCCGTAACAATAATTTAGCTGTCGAAATATGATTAGCTGAAATTACTGATATTATATTTGAAGTTGTCTCACATTCACGCCATCTCCCGCCACCTGTACATTGCTCCCTACTCCCGATAATACCGGTCGGAAATCTGTCCACTTTTCTGCTCATTTGATAGTGATGCGAAGATAATTGTGTTGCTGTCATAAGGAACCTGACTGAAAGTGCAAATTTCTGCGGCTATCTTCCTGTAACATAGCTCACGTGATTTTGACGGACATACATCCTTTCAAGTGGTAATCAACTAAAATATTATCTTTGACTTCTCAATTTATCTGGGTCACATTAATGTGTCCTAATAAAGCATTGTCCATAGTTCAACAATGCATTTACCTATTTTGTAAAGGTAA
>JAPLJU010000124.1 GCA_026388445.1 Deltaproteobacteria bacterium | reverse complement strand
ATAAACTCAAAAGGCAAAAGGACGCAGATCGACGCTTTTTTGTAATCGCCGGGATTGAACAAAAAGAAATGAAGAAGAATTGAGCCGGGGTAGATAACGCTGGCTATTTGAGGTATTGTTACTACCACGAATTTTACATTTTTTAAAGGGAGAATTTTAAGCTGAGAAAAAAGTAGTAGGAGAAAATAATCGAAGAATAAAAA
Organism: Deltaproteobacteria bacterium; assembly: GCA_026388445.1. Classification (GTDB taxonomy): domain Bacteria; phylum Desulfobacterota; class Syntrophia; order Syntrophales; family UBA2192; genus JAPLJU01. The sequence goes on along the minus strand of JAPLJU010000124.1, from coordinate 15,884 downwards.
AATGTTTCGGATCAACGTGTTGTAAAAATGTACGGTTTGGTCGGCAACGGGAATGGCTGGGTGGGCAGGCGGTGTCACATGCGCATTCGCCAGGGTCATCTCTCCCGACAAAGAAGAGGTCACCCCCCGACGCTTGAATGCCGCGTCGAATTCCGCTATGGACGAGAACTCCGGGTAAGCCGGAAAACCACATGTCGAAACTGCTCTTATGAAAAATCGGGCAACATTCATATTCCTTTTTTTCTTTTTTATCTCCTTCCTTGCCCCCGCAATCTCATCGGGGGCAGAGGCCGCTCAACGACAGCCAAATCAGATCCACTCCCTTCTCAGGCAGGGTGTCGAAAAGGCATTCAACCTGGAGAAGCAGGCCGCCAACGCCTGCATGCAGAAAGCCGTGGAACTGGATCCGGAGAACCCCACAAGCTACGCCCTGCTGGCCATGACCCACATGTTCTTCAGTGAGTTGAGCTTTGATACCGGCGAGCGGGAGCAATATCAGGCTTCCATGCTTCGTTACGTCAGCGAAGCCTCAGCCCGGGGGGACAAAAGGATTAAGATGAATCCGCAAGACGGGCAGGCTTACTTCGCCATAGCCCTGGCAAAGATTACGAGAGTGCTCCTGGCGATCAGGCAGAAAGATTATCTTAACGTGGCCCTGGAGACTTCGAATGTCTGGACGTATCTTGAAAAGGCAAACCAGTATGACCCGAAAAATTATGACGTCTATTTCCTGATGGGTGTGATCCACTACCATATCGATCATCTCCCGATCCTGACGCGCTGTTTTTCCGCCCTCCTGATCACACCCGGTGACAGCCAGAAGGGGCTTCAGGAACTTGAGCTTGCGGCTAAAAAGGGTGACCTCCTGAAGGAACTGGCGCAGGCCGAGCTTATCGCGGCCTATCTGAATTTTGAAAAACAGCCTGCGCGGTCGCTGCCCACCGCCCGCAGACTGAAGAATCAGTTCCCCCGTAATTACAACTTCCTCTTTGCGCTGGCCAACAATCTGGCGGAGATGCATCGGTTCCAGGAAGCCTTTGCCATGGCCCGGGAAATTGCTCAAAGCATCCGGTCGGGCAAACCACCTTTTTCGCCCCGGTTGCAACCCCGTCACGATCAGCTCATGGGCAGGATCCTTTTCAATCAGGGAAAATATGACGAGGCTGCGCGATATCTCGAGAGGGCTCTGAAGGACAACACGCCATACAACGCCCGGGTTCGTACCTGGGCCTACGTGCGACTGGGGATGATTCACGACATACGGAAAGAAAGAGGACAGGCCGAGGAGTGCTATCTGAAGGCTCTGGAGGTAACCGGGGGAGAAGGTGCCGCTCAGGTGGAGGCCCGGTTTTATTTGAAGACGCCCTATTCGCCCCCGCCAGGGCCCGGGGTATCATGACCCTTTCTCGGGAAGAAACAAAGAAAGCCCCGCCGAAAAAGCGGATCTTTCTTTATCAAGACCTGGTTTCGATTCAGGCGTCAAAAAGCGTGGATGAAGATTTGGCCCTCCTCCTGCCCGACCGGGCCCGGCGCACACACTCTGTGTGAAATTTCAGCATTATATCCCTGACAGTTCTATTCACAGTTGCCCATATACACAACGCCCAAAATGCTGAAAATATTAGCAATAATTGATCTCCCATATACTGACAACCTCCTTTGAAAGATAATCTCATGCGCAGGTAGAGCAACAAGTATTCCAGGCAAAATGCCTTTCGTTGACACAAGGGAATTCAGCGTGATGACCCTAATAAAAAGCCCCGCCTGAATGGCGGGACTCCTCAGAGGCTTCACCTCCTGGCATGCTTATTTCCCCTCCCGAACGGCCTTTTTTGCGACGAGGTCGATCAACCGCGGGGAGAACATCCTCACCCACCGCCCCAGCTTGGCGCGGGTGGACGTCAGAAGCATTCGCTCCCTGTTCTCCATGGCCCTGACGATCAGAGACGCGCATTTTTCGGCCGTCATGATCTTGCCCTCCTGCATGGGGCTTTTCCCCAGCGGCTTCCCGTCATGACCCAGGGACCGCCGGTGTATTTCCGATAGGACAAAATCAGGCGCGATGATCGTCACATCGACACCGGTCCCCTCAAGTTCGATCCGGAGTGAGTCAAAGAAACCGAAAAGAGCATGTTTGCTCGCCGCGTAGCCCGATCGTGTCGGCACGCCTGTTATCCCGGCCACACTTGAAACCGCGACGATAAGCCCACTGGTTTTCTTCAGGTACGGCAACGCATAGTAGGTGCAATAAACACTTCCCAGGTAGTTCAGCCGCATGATCTTCTCGAATATCGAGGTATCGGTCACATCCTCAAAACGGGTCCACATCGAGGCACCGGCGTTATTAACCAGAACATCCAGGCATCCCCATTCCTCAATGGCTCTCGTTACCAATTTCTTACAGGCTTCTTCGCTTGTCACATCTGTCGGCACAATCAGTGCCCTGGCGCCCCTGCCTTCCACCTCTTTTCTCAGCTCATGGAGTCGCCCCTCGTTTCTGGCAGCCAAGACCAGTCTGGGTTTCTGCGGTGCCAGGGCAATACAGAGCGCACGCCCGATGCCCTCCGAGGCTCCCGTCACCACGATGACCTTGTCGGTAAATCTGGCCACATTGCACCTCCCTGATATTGCTGAGACTATTCGGAGTCGATGAGCCAGTGGGGCCTTGCAGCAGCCCGTTTCCTGACCGTCTCGTACAACCAATCCCTGATATCCCTGACGATGTAGAATCTCGGCATCAGGAGATCATCCCCAGGGGAGACCAGACCGTCTTGAACGGAAATCTTCGCCAGTTGTGTATAAGGATAGATGCGGATGCCCACAGTGATCTTCAACGCATCCAGCGGCAGGGAATCCGCGAAGGTGAAGCTTTCTTCAACAGACTCCTTCGTTTCGCCGGGCCCGCCGAGAAGCAAAAATCCCATGCAACTGATGCCGGAAGCCCTGAGCATTGCCGAAGCCCGGCGGACGGCCTCAGAGTTAAACCGCTTGTTCATTCCGCGCAGAACCCGTTCACACCCGCTTTCAAATCCCAGGCTGGCTTCCACGCAGCCGGCTTCCGCCATGAGGTCCGCCAGCTCGCGGTCCACTTTCCCCGGGTAGAGGATGCAACGCCAGGATATCCTGAGGCCGCGTTCAGTGATCTTCTTGCAAAGCGCCCCGGCATGGGAAGGAGGAAGGTTGAAGACATTGTCGACGAAATAAAAATGTTTAAAGCCCGCTTCGACATGTCGGGAAATCTCTTCGACGGCCATTTCCGGGCTCCTTTTTCTTATGGCCCTGCCTTCAATGGTGGGGGTGGAGCAGTAGCTGCAATTCATGGGACACCCGCGGCTCGTCTGAACGGGCACCCAGATCTCCCCGGCCGGGGTGGAAAGAGGAGGCGCAGGGACATCGGGAAGGGGGAATGTATCCAGGTTCTTCTCGTATTCTCTCTCCCCCTGGAGGCCGAGACGGCGCAGGTAAAGGCCGGGCGTTCCCCGAAGGTCCGACTTTCTCTGCAGCCGTTCCAGGAGAATGGGAAAGACCGCTTCGCCTTCCCCCTGGATCCCCATGTCAGCCCCGAGGTATTCGAGGGCGCGCTCCGGGTAAATGCTATAGCCGGCTCCGCCCAGGACGATGGTCGCCTTCGAGAGGCGCCGACATTCGTCCACGACCCTCTTGATTTCACTGAGCAGGAACCTCGGATGCTCCATGTTCTGGTCATCGATATTTCTTGCGGAGACTCCGATGACATCGGGCTGGAAAGATTCGACCGCCTTCTCGATTACCAGCCGGTTATCCCCTTCGGCCATGAGGTCGATCATCCGGACACGGTGTCCCGCCCTGCGCGTTGCCGAGGCCACGCAGCCCAAGCCCAGGGGAAGCGGCGTTATGTTGATCCGTTCCGTATTTGAGGAGATAAGGATGACTTTCATGACCGGTCCTTTATCCCGACATTCCATCCCTTCAATTTATGAATACATAAACAACAAACGGACGCAACGGGTTTACGGGGGGGTGGGCCTCATTCCTGACTTTCAGTTGCTTTCCAGTCAACAGGCGATCAACGTTCATGAAGAAGAACGCGAAATACAGCATTCCCTCATCTAAGTTTTGGCCCGCAGGTATTGAGGAGGCCAGGGCACATCCACATTGAAAATTTTGGCAGCATGAAGCGGCCAGTAGGGATCCCGCAACATTTCCCGCGCCATAATGATAGCATCAGCCTGCCCGGTTTTCAGAATGTGTTCGGCCTGAACGGCGTTTGTGATCAAGCCGACCGCCCCTGTGGCGATACCGACCCTGGAACGAATCTCCGCTGCAAAGGGAGCCTGATATCCGGGGCCGACAGGAATTCTGACATGGGGCACCAGGCCTGCGCTGGAGCAATCGATCAGATCAACTCCCGCCTCCTTGAGCACGCGAGAAAATTCCACGGATTGCTGTAAATCCCAACCGCCTTCCACCCAATCCGTGCAGGAGATCCGAACGAAGAGAGGCACACCCGATGGCAAACTCTCCCGGATGGCTCTGGCGACCTTCAGGGGAAACCTTGTCCGATTTTGAAAACTGCCGCCGTAGTCATCGGTTCTCCGGTTGGAAATGGGAGAGAGAAACTCGTGAAGAAGATAGCCATGAGCCATATGGATCTCTATCACCTGAAATCCAGCTTCCAGGCTGCGACGGGCCCCGGCCACGAACCGGGAACGCACCTCCTCGAGATCCTCCACCGCCATTTCATGCGGAACTGGATAGCCCTCATCGAACGGCAGAGGACTTGGAGCGATTGGCTGCCATCCTCCCTGCCCCGTTAACAAGGGGGCCTCTCCTCGCCAGGGGATATCCGTCGAGGCTTTGCGTCCCGCATGGGCAAGCTGTATGCCGGGCACGGCCCCCTGATCCTTGATAAAGGAAGTGATTCGCTGAAAGGCCTGGGCCTGCTTCTCAGACCAGATACCACAATCCGCCGGAGATATACGGCCTTCCGGTGATACAGCAGTGGCCTCGGCAATGATGAGCGCCGCACCGCCGACGGCACGAGTGCCGAGATGAACCAGGTGCCAGTCTGTCGGAACACCATCTTCGCATGAGTACTGACACATGGGCGAAACAAAAATGCGATTCTTGAACTCAACGCCTCCCAAACGATATGGAGAAAATAAAAGACTCCTCATCGATCACTCCTTCTATTCCGATGTCTGACGCGATGACGCCTGAGGGATGTACGCTTGAAGGATGGGCAAACCAGATCATTTGCCGACGAGCTTGACAATCATCTCAACACAGGCCGGCAGACCCACCGTGCTTGTGTCCACACACAGGTGATAATTGCGTGCATCCATCCAGTCGCTGCCGGTCATGTCTCGAATGAATTTTTTTCTTCCCTGATCGGACTCCCGAACCAGAGACCGGGCCTTGTTGAAATCGGTGATATTCTGGACCTTCATCACGCGATTCACCCGAAACGCCTCCGGGGCGTGAATAAAGACATGGATGACTCCCCCCCGGCTTCTCAGGACATGAAATGCGCCCCGGCCGATGATAACGGCGTCATATTGACCGGCAATTTCCCGCATAATCCGGCTCTGCAGGTCAAAGAGGTCTCGTTCATAGACCGGTAATGTCGGGGGCGGCTGGCTGATGGCTTCCGGCGCCCCCATGCCGAAGCTCCTCACGATGCTCTTGAGCAGGCTTGAAGATCTCCCGTCAATCTCTTCCAGCAGGCGCACATCCGTCCCGAGTTTTCTTGCCGCCTCTCGCAGGATTTCCCGATCGACGTACCTGAAGCCGAGTTCCTTCGCGGCGAGATAGCCGACATAGCCCCCCCCGCTGCCCATGAGCCTTGATACGGTTACGACCCTGAACTGCTCCATGTCCCCTCCTCCCCGGGCATGAGCCGCCTCCCCTCTTCCCCTGCCTATTTCTTGATTGATTTTTTCAGTGCGACAAGCGCCTTTTGATTATCGCTTGTCGCCAGGATCACCCGGACGGGACTTTCCCCGGGGCTCGCGGTTCCGTATATCTGCCTGATATTGATTTCCTTGGACGCCAGCAGGCCCGTCACGATCTTCAAAGCCCCCGGCTTGTTATCGAGCTCAACGAGGAGTTCTTCCTTTACATCAACGGCAGCAAATCCTTTTTCCTTCAGAGCGTCGCATGCCCGGCGGACATCCTCAACAACCATCATGATGCGGGCTTTGTTTGTCCCCTGTATTTCATAGCCTGCGATCGCCTCGATGTTGATCCCCCGATCCGCCATGTGATCCGCCAGCTTGTTCAACACCCCGATCTCGTTGTCCACGGTCACATAGAGCTGTTTTGTGAGCATCGCTTTCTTTAACATACCCTCACCTCCTTTCCGACAGGGCGAAAAGCCATCCCCCCAAATGATGTTACGATATTCAGGAAAAGCTGTTTCAGACTGAATGAAACGGCCATATCCCCGGTTAAAATGATAGATTATTATACCACGTATTTTTAGATCGTTCTCTTCTTTTCGGTGGGATTTCCTTATCCCTCCTTTCCATGTCGCCTTCGCCGGGGCTTCCATTTCATGGGATATTTTGATATGTCGGAAAGCCTTGAAAGAATCGAAGGAACGAGTCTTGAACATGTCGGGCAATCCGAAAAAGCAAAAGGAAATAAAATCCCGGGAAAGGCAGAGCGACGGACTTCCCGGGTCCGTCGCGAAACTCGTCATGACGCTCAAGGATGTCACCATCCGCGTGCGTGACCGCCACATCCTTCCGGGCACATCCTGGGAGATTCGGACCGGCCAGAACTGGGCCATTCTCGGTCCCAACGGGTCGGGCAAATCGTCCCTCGCAAGGCTTCTTGTCAACGACATCCCATACAGCCGCGGGGAAATCATCCGCCATGGCCTGGACAGGCGCGGGATCGGACACGTCTCCTTCGAGCTTCACGAATGGTTCATGGCCCGGGAAGACCGCCTGGAGGATGCCCGGTCCTTTTCCGGACGGCCCGATTCCCATGAAAAGGTCCGGCAGACGATCCTCTCCGCTCTGGAGAAAAAAGGCGGCAGGCCGCCTTTTGATGAAGTCGTCGACCTCATGGGGATCCGCCATCTCCTGGATCGGGGGACGGCTTTTCTCTCCACGGGCGAAATGCGCAGGGTGCTGATCGCCCGCGCACTGCTCAAATCCCCGCGACTCCTCATCCTCGACGAACCCTTCGGGGGTGTTGACGAGACGTCCCAGGCCCGGCTTGCCGCAGCGCTCGAGATGCTGATGAAGGGGGGGACACAAGTCGTCCTCGTGACAAACCGCCTGGAAGAGATCCTTCCCGGTATCACCCACATCCTCTGCGTGAAAGACTGCAGGGTCGTCCGCCAGGGCAGGCGCGGCGAGGTGCTGACCCACGAACTGATCAATAATCTCTATCGCAGGGAAGGTCCCGGACGCTGCTCACCCGCGACCGACCGGGCGGGCGGCAAGAAGACCGACGTCAGCGACCCGGACATTTTTGTGGAGATGAAAAACGTGACCGTCCGATACGGGGAGGTTGTCGTTTTCGACGGGCTCGACTGGGTCATGAGAAAGGGTGAAAACTGGGCGATCACGGGATCCAACGGATCGGGCAAGACGACCCTGCTGGACCTGATCAATGGCGATAACCCGCAGGCCTATGCCAACGAGATTTACATCTTCGGAAAGCGCAAGGGCTCGGGCGAGACGGTCTGGGAGATCAAAGAACATATCGGGATGGTTTCCTCCCGCCTGCAGGTTCAATACCGGATGGGGATCAGCGCCTGCGAGGTGGTGGCATCAGGTCTTTTCGATTCCATCGGGATCTACCAGTTCACGACCCCGGAAGAAAACGACAAGGTCCGTCACTGGATGGATCGGCTGGGCCTGTCGAACCTTTCGCACCGGGCCTTCGATCGGCTCTCTTACGGCGAAAGAAGGATGGTGTTGATCGCAAGGGCCATGGTGAAATCGCCGCGTCTTTTGATCCTCGATGAGCCCTGTGAGGGACTGGACGGGGATCACCGTAGAAAGGTTCTCAACCTGGTCAACGACATCGGCTTGGAGACACGTACGCACCTCATCTTCGTGACCCATTATTCACATGAGATCCCGCCGTGCATCACGCACACGATGCGGCTGGAGAGAAAAAATCAGGGTTGATCGAGTATTGCCGCGTTGGAAAAGCAGCCCGTCCCTTCTATGCCTGCCTAATTAATCCTTGACATAGACGCCCGAAAGGCTTATGTTAAATCCACTTTTAAGACGGTTTTGGTCCCTGTCCCCAGAGCCTGTAGAAAGGCCGATGGGGATTTTTTTTAGACCTGATATTGAAATCGCCTTAATCCGCCCCGAAGGCGGATAGACCGGGCTTGTGCCCGGCCCAAGAATAAAAATATAGGAGTATGAATGAATTTCAAAATGTTTAATTTAGACCCCCGGATCGAATCGGGCATCACGGCCCTTGGCTACACGGAGCCCACGCCGATTCAGATTCAATCCATCCCTTCCATTTTGCAGCAACGGGACTTCATGGGTCTCGCCCAGACCGGAACGGGGAAAACGGCAGCGTTTGTGCTTCCCATTCTGCAGCGCCTGATGAAAGGGCCGCAGAAGCACGTCCGGGCACTGATCATCGCCCCGACACGGGAGCTCGCGGAGCAGATACACGAGGCGGTCGGCCAGCTGGGCCGATTTACGAAGGTGAAGAGCGTCACCGTTTACGGCGGCGTCAGCAAAATCCCCCAGATCGGGAAGCTCCGTGGCGGCGCCCAGGTCGTTGTGGCTTGCCCGGGACGCCTGATCGACCTCATGAACCAGCGCGTGATCGATTTATCCGGCTTGGAAGTCCTTGTCCTGGACGAGGCAGACCGGATGTTCGACATGGGTTTTTTACCGGATATCCGGGAGATCATGAAGCGCATTCCCGCCGAGCGGCAGACCCTGCTTTTCGGGGCGACCATGCCCGACGACATCCGGGACCTCGCACAGGAAATCCTTCGTAATCCCGTCACCGTCCAGGTCGGTGAGACGGCCCCGGTATCCACGGTCTCCCACTACCTCTATCCCGTCGAGCCACACCTGAAAACGGCTCTTCTGATGAAGCTTCTGGACCGCACGGACACGGAGTCTGTGCTTGTCTTTACCCGCACCAAGGACCGCGCGACGCGTCTCGCGAGGCAGATGAAGAAAGCCGGTTTTCCCGTAGCGTATCTCCAGGGAGACCTGTCACAGCACCAGCGCGAAGCGGCGCTTACGGGTTTCCGTAACGGCAAGCATCAGATCCTCGTGGCCACCGATATTGCGGCCCGAGGCCTCGATGTTTCGCTAATCTCCCACGTCATCAATTACGACATGCCGGACACCGTCGACGCCTACACGCACCGAATCGGCCGCACGGGCCGCATGGCCAGAACCGGGGACGCATTTACCTTTGTGACGCGCCAGGACCGGGCTTTTGTGTGGGCTATCGAGAAGGTGATCGGGGAAAAAATCGAAAGACGAATGCTCGAGGGCTTCGATTACAACGTGCCGGCGCCGACGGGAACCGGCGGTTTCGACCGCATGAGACGCCCCGCGAGCCACCGAAGCCCGCCAAGGCCCCGGAAGAGCCTCCAGCACTGCTGGCTCTAATTTTTCCGGGTCATCCTTCACTTCGCCATAACCATAAAAAAGGCAGGGCCTGCTGGCCCTGCCTTTTGCCTTATCTTGTCTTGCCCTGTCTATGCCTGTTTCGGTTCTGCGATGATCTTCATCTCCATGGACCACCCGTATTTATCTGTCCGTATGTTTCTGCACGCGGCATTATATTCGAATTCGAAAACAATTCTTCCCTCATGCTGTCCGTCGTTCTCGACCCTGTACCCCACTATCGTTCCACCATAGAAAGAGGGTTCCACACGACTCTTGTGAAAATAAATTTTACCCCCGATGAGCTGCCGGGCTTTCTCCTCCTTGAGTTTCCACCAACCGCATTCCCAAAGGTCATTTTTGAGCTTGGCAAAATTGTCCAGGTTCTCGATCAAATGTATTTCCATTCTGCACCATCCTTGTCTTGCGAAAGGCTCATGCCCAAAATGCGATACGAACTTCTCATCAGAGACATGGACCCGGATTTTCTCCGAGGGGTCATGGAATCGCCTCGGATATGGATCATGTTGAAACAGGTGGAAATCACTTGTTATGGATAAAACAAAAAGCCCCGTCTTCTGTAAAAGACCGGGCTTCATTCATCGGAGGATGACCCCTATTTGGGGAAGCGAAGTGCTCAGTCGCTGATCAATGTCAATTACATCAACGTTTTTATGCTACTCTCAAATGAGATTATGTCAAGTTTATATATTCGTTCATGCGGTCGACGCACAGCGTGGATGTGGACAGGATCAATAACTTCTGTAACCACCCCTGCCGCCCGATCTGCTCTTGGGGGGTTGAGCCGGGTTGACCCTCAAGGAGCGTCCCTTCATGGCATAGCCATCCAGTGCTTTTTTCGCGTTTTCCGCTTCTGACTGGTTTGACATTTCGACAAAACCGAACCCTTTGCCCTGAATGATATTGACGGATTGAACCGTCCCATGGCTGGAAAACAGTTCCTTCAATTCCTCGTTTGTGACAGAATGGCTGATGTTCCCGACATAAAGTTTACTTCCCTTCACTGGAATTCTCCTCTCTCTTGTAATGTGCCGTCTATTTTATGAATCGCGCCCCGCCTGACCGGTTTTCATAACCCATGGTCATGGCGCGTGATCTGCATTGTCCGCTTTATTGTTGCCACTGCTCCGGCAATGGCTGCGGTCCGGGCCTGATACCGGCGATATCCGGGTCTTCGTCTTTGCTTCTGGGGGGTGCGTTGGCCTTTCGCTCCCTCGTTTCCTTCCGACGCATTTCTTTTGCTTGACGTCTTTGCTGTCGTGCTTTTTCTTTCTGTCGCTTCTCAAAACTGGCCTTTGATTTTGTCATTCTAGATTCTCGCTTTCTTCACGGACCTGTCGACAACGTACACTCTCGCCGGAAACAAAAAGGCGCTTCCATGACAAACAACATAGAAGCGCCTTTCGCTCTTTCCGGTTCCTACAGAATTTTGACATTCGTGGCAGACGGTCCCTTTTTCCCCTGCTCGACATCAAAACTAACTCGCTGGTTCTCCGCGAGAGTCCGGAAGCCCGGGGTCTGAATCGCGCTGTAGTGCACGAAAATGTCTCCACCCTCATCGGACTCGATGAAGCCGAAACCCTTTTTCTCATTAAACCATTTGACTTTACCTTCTGCCATACTACAAATCCCCCTTACCTCTATTTTTTTTAAAAGTCGGATCGACATCGCGTCATAAAAAAACCACCAAAACTCTTGAGAGCATGGTGGTCAGCCTTTACGTCTCAAAATGTTCGTCCAACTTTTCTAACTTTGCCCTGTCAATGACAAACACGGTGCAAATTCAAAATGTCTGCGTCACGCTATTATACTCAATTCCTTAAGTCAATGTTTATTTTGACTGAATGACCTGCAAAAATTCGAGAGGCGTTGTGGCGAAGATTTTTGCCTGAATATTGAAAAAGGCAGGGCTCACCCCGCCTTTTTCACATTATTTATTAGTATCTCCGTCCTCCTCCCCCTCTTTCCGGGCCTTTCCTGAATCCACCGCCACCGGGCCGGCCGTCGCCTCTTGAACCGCCCTGGGTCCTTGGCGGTCTAGCCTCATTGACAACAATGACCTTCCCTTGAAGCTCCCCGCCGTTGAACTGCGTGATAGCCTCCTTGGCGGCCTCCTCTGTCTCCATCTCGACAAAACCGAAGCCCTTGCTCAGTCCTGTGAACTTGTCCTTGATGATAGCCAGAGACACAATGTTTCCCACCGTAGAAAAGTTATCCTTCAGCTCCTGCTCCGTGACGCCGCTGGCCAGATTGCCAATATACAATTTTTTATTCATTTCTTGATCCTTTCGATGTTTTGTTGTCATCCTTCCATACTGGACTGGGTTTGCGGAGGCATCAGGTTCCTCAGAGGCCCCGCGCAAAAATGATGCTCCAGATCGAAAGGAGAAAAAAGGCTCTCCAACATCGTGGAAAGCCTTTTCTTCGTGTGGATTTACATGGTTTTCACGTTGGCCGCTGAAAGGCCCTTCTGGCCCGTCAGGATGTCGAAGCTTACACGCTGACCCTCTTGAAGGGTCTTGAAGCCGTTATCCTGAATAGCACTGAAGTGAACAAACACGTCCTGGCCTTCATCGCTTTCGATGAATCCAAAGCCCTTGCGCTCATTGAACCACTTGACTTTGCCTTCTGACATTGCTTTCATCCTCCTTTCTTGAGATTTTCCAAGGCGGATTACAACAACGGCAGAATCAAAAAAAACCACCACACTTCGGAGAGCATGGCGGTTTAATCCCTACACTACAAAATGTTTACATCCAGCCTTTATTGCATAAGCCCTTCAACGAAAGGCCATCATGCAATCTTTGTACATAATACTCACAATCGGCGCAAAGTCAAGGATTCTTTTAAAAAAATGCTTCCCCTTCCGCCCAGGCCCGACGCAGATCCTCAAGGTTTTCGAGGAGAAGTGTGATAAAATCCGTTTCAAATTCGACCATTTGGGCGTCTTTTTTCCGGAGCCAGTCCGAGAGCCAGGCAAACCTCAATCCGAGCACGAATTCCGGGAGTACGGCAAAACCCGATGCGTCGAAACACCCAGCGGCCCGCATCTCCTCTATGAAAGCGAGGGCCATGGGACCGGCGAGGCTTTCCGGGTCTTCCACCCCGATACATCCCAGGATAAGCGCCGCGTCGTATATCTCGGGCTTGTACCCCGAGAATTCCCAGTCAATGACGGCACGGATGCAGTCGTCACCCCAGATCACGTTGAGGGAATGGCAGTCATCATGGCAGAACGCGGCTGGGATCCGCTCCGAAAGAGGAAAAAAGCGCTCCTCCAGGAAAACAAAGGCGGGCCCGACGGCCTTTGCCTGTTCCGGATCATACCGGTCCATCCTCCTCATGAGGTCACGGGCGAAGGCCGCGATGGAAAAGGGCCGTGACGGGTCACCGGAGGGGATGCCGGAAGATATTCCCCTCATTTCGATGAGGAACCGGGCAAGCGCCCGACCCCGCCAGGCATCATGCGTGTAATCGGGCCTCTTCAGTTCCGCGCCCTCCACAAAAGGGGCTATCTGCCAGAGGCCGCCGGCGGCCTTTGTGATGAAGTCATCGAAGCGGTTCCGAAGACATGGGAAGACACCCGGAAGCCCCCGCGTGGCGAGGAACTCGACGGCCACCGCGATCTCCCGCTTTCGATCCCCTGCCGCAGGGTGGATCTCCTCGAGGACGAACCGCCGCCTCTCCCCGTCTTCGATCACCGTGCGGAAGAGGCTCCGCTCGGGGCTCCCTGCGAGGGGAATATTGGGGAGGCTCCTCTGAAAATCCAGCCCCCAGGGCCGGAGGACATCTCCAAAGGGTATATCTTTTAAGCCTTGAGCTCTGCCTTTCCATATATGGATATCTTCGCATCTAGACTTTTTTTACCCTCTTCCGCCCCGAATGACAAGCCCGATGGCGCACGGATGAAGGGACTGATTTTTCTCATGACCATGGACAGAAAAGTCAAAATCAATTGTTGGGGAACGAAGAGTCGTGATATGAACTTGGAGCGTCTTCAGGGATTTTCATCCATAAGCGTTCCGTGTGCTGAGATGGCGGGTGGCGGAGAATGACGATAGGCATATTCATCCTTGTGGTGGTGGCGGCCTTCTTTCACGCCCTTTGGAACTTCGCAGCCCGCAAGGTGACGGGTAATCTCGTCATCATATGGCTCGCACTGTTCACAGGGTGTCTTTTTCTGCTTCCCGGGATCGTCGTTCTCGTCAGCCTCGGGAAGATTCACTTGTGGATTCCTTCCTCGGCCGTCGGCTACGTTATTGCGACGGGACTCATCCATGGGATCTATTTTGGCCTCCTCTCGCGCACCTATGAAAAGGGTGAAATCTCCGTTGTTTACCCGATCCTGCGGGGTTCAGGAATCGGCCTGACGGCGCTCCTCGCCTGGCTCATATTGAATGAGGAAATCTCCCCCGTCGGTTTGACGGGAATCGCCCTCATTTTTTCGGGCATTCTTCTGATGGGAATCCCATTCCTCAGGAGAGGAGGTGAGGTAGATCAATACAGGCTTGCGCTCTGCGTCGGAACGTCAATCGCCGCCTATTCACTGGTGGACAAGGTCGGGGTAAGTAAAATGACCCCCGTCCTCTATATCTGGTTCATGTTTCTGGTTGCGGCGGCCGTCCTGTCGCCGACGGTGATGAAGCAATACAGAGGTGAGGTGCTCCATACGGCCAGGGCCAATATCGGATACATCATGCTCATCGGGGTCGGGTCGATCGGAACGTACCTGATGATCCTCTTTGCCCTGCAGCTGGCTCCCGTGAGCTATATCGTCGCTGCCCGGGAATTTTCAGTCGTCATCGGCGCCCTGCTCGGCGTGACCTTTCTCAAGGAGCGGATGACGATCCTCAAGGCGACGGCGATTATCTGTATCACCCTTGGGCTATTTTTCATAAAGGCAGGTTGAGCAATGGGAAGTGCCCCTGTTTTTTACCCGGGGAGGCTTTCACAACGCAGAAAAACAGGCTTGGTCTTCACCCGGTCCAGAACAGTGTCAATATTCTTTATCATTTCGGGGTCCATGTTGCTAATCTCTGCCGAACTTCCCGAACATGTAAAGCGGGTCGTGGTCCGCCCTCAGGCTCGCGATCCTGACCAGGTGGGATTTTTCCTCGTCGAGTACCCTCTCCAGGATTTTTTTCTGGCTTTTGTCCTTTGAAAGCTTGACAAGCTCCGTGTAGAGGAGGATGGCATTCCGCTCGGCCTGCAAGGCGATTTTGCAGGCGTCCTCCACCGTCTTCACCGCTTCCAGCTTCTTGCTCGTGCCTTCGCCCTTCGGGAAGATCCCCTCCTGAATGACAGCGTCGAGGTAGTCGTCGACTTCAACTGACTTGAAGCACTCTTCGATCCCTTTTTTCAGGGCCTTTCCCTTGAGGTTGATGAACTCTTCGAGGTGCTTGGCCTCCTCTTTAGCCAGCTTCATGAAGAGTGCGCGCAGATCCTTGTCCTTGAACATGTTTGCCGCTTTCGTGTAAAAACTGACCCCTTCCTTTTCCGCCTGCATGGCGAAATCAATGACACTGATATCGGCCTTTGGCATGTCTTGCCCTCCCTGGTGAACTGAAAGATGGTTGGTATTTATCCCGATGCCTGACTACCCTTGACCATAAATCAATCTGTCCATATTTCATTGAATTGTCAAGATAATCCCTTCGGTCTTCTTGATGCGACGATGATGGAGCGACTGGCAAGAGAAAAATTTTTTCAGCGGCTGATTATTCATTGACAGGTACTTCCTTTTCCCCTTACGATCTTTTCGCAAAAAACGCGACCCTGGTAAAGGAGGCCGATATGTTCAAGGTAAATGAGTATTTCGGGGGGAAGGTGAAGTCCATCTCGTTTAACACGGGTGAAGGTCCCGCAACGGCAGGCGTCATGGCGAAAGGTCAGTATGAATTCGGGACTTCCCAAAAGGAAATCATGATCGTCACAACGGGCGTGATGAAGGTGAAGCTTCCCGGTTCAAAAGGATGGAAGACATTTAAGCCCTATGAACGGTTCGAGGTGGAGGCAAACCAGAAATTCCAGCTCGATATCAGTGAAGACGCTTCGTATATCTGTCTTTATAGATAAAGATCATCCCATCAAAAACCCGCCCCTCCGCATGCCTACGGCTTGTATGCCTCGACGAGGGCATCCATGTGCTCTCCCTTCGCAAGGAGTTTGATACGGGAGAAGCCGGCCTGCGACAGGCCGGAGTGGATTTCATCAAAGGTATAGGTGCCGCCGCCGGACGTGCCGATCAGCATGTTGACCGCGAAGATG